>CAMFEN010000258.1 GCA_945949375.1 uncultured Bacteroidales bacterium
TTGCGCCTCACCTACGGAAGATATATCCAGCGCGGAGACGGTGATGGTATAGGAACTCGGTGTAACCGCGGTAGATGTGAATTTTGTGTTGGCATAAGGATTGACCGCTCCTACATAATCGGCAGTGGAGCCGGTGGTTATCGGCGTAGAGGAGTAGATGCCCGAATAAGGGGTATATGCATTGACGGCAGAAGCCGGTTGCGCAGTTTGATAGACCTGCGCTTTGGCACACAACGCACCCTCCATCATCAACAACAAAACAGTTATTTTTAGAAAACGTACCTTCATAGACTAAAACAGAATCTTATGGCTTGTACCATTGGAATAAACTATATATAGACCTTTGTTTAACTCTATAGTAACCTCGTCTTGTGCCGCATCAGTAGAGAGCAATAAAGTGCCGTCCACGGCATACACTTTGCATGGTTGCCCCTGCGTATGCAACGTCAGCAATGAACCTGATTGGGTGTATGTGAGGGAATTGTTTGAAGTATTTTGCATAGAAGTTGTTACTTCTCCTCCGCTCGATTGGTTGCCCCATCTTCCTGCAAGGAAACGGGGAGCAAGCGTTATCTTCGAAGCAATCTCCTTGGTGGGAGTAACTACCCAACTGAAAGGATGGATAGGCGCGTTCTCATTGTAGTCAAAATGGAACTTATATTGCCCGTCCTCATAAGAAGAAGAGAGGGTGAAACCGTCTGCCAAACTTTGCTCCCAAAGCGATTTGTTGCCGTGCAATTGGTATGAGGGTGTAAGCGTGGGCTCCGTGTAATTGTCCGTCAAGACATACTCTCCTTGTTTCGATTTGAAAACCACTTCCTTGCCTGCGAAATAGTCGGTATTTTTGTCAACAAAGAGTATCAGGTATGGTGTGAATCCTTCCAGTTTGTGCACTTCTTGGAAGGTGATACTACCAGCCTCCATATCCACACTTTTCAACCCGTACAAGTAGAAATAGCCTGCTCTTGTATCAGTACTAAATGGGATATTGATATCATAATATGCCCTATCGTCAGGGTCATATACCAACACCTCATCTACCTCAAAGGGCAGATACAATTCCTGCCACAGATTCATCGGGAAAGTACGACTAAACGCAATAGAACTAACCATGGTATCTTTCGTCAAGGCTTCACCCAATGTCAATTTTAGCGGTCGGCAGAACTCTTCGAACTTGCTGCTGTAGTCTTTCCAATAGTCAGCAGACAAGTAATTGTCTAATGCACCACAAGGAATGTAGAAACGTTCTAATTGAGAAGTTTCTGCCGCCTCAACTGTGAATATATTGTTTCCTCCAAGGGTCGGAGGCACTGTGGATAATAGATTGTAGTGCTCCACGGAATAGCAGTTGAAGAAAGCATAATCGACAATGGTTTTGAGCGTGGCAGGAAGCACAAAAGAAGTCATTTTCTCGCAGTGTGCGAAGCAACGGTCGCCGATAGATAGCAGTCCTTCGCCCATACTGATATTTTCTGCCGAGGAACAACCATAAAATGCCTGTTTAGCAAGACATACAACTCCCTCGTCTATCGTGATATTTACTAACGCAGTACAACCATTAAACGCGTTACTCCCTACAGTGTCTATAGAGGATGGAATGTGCAAAGTCGTTATTTTATTATTGCCTCTAAATGCAGAATCTTTGATTTTCTTAACAATATAGTTTTTCTCATTATAGACAATGCTACTTGCTATATCCATATTCACGTCTTCCCCAATATATCCATCCACGCTTACCGTATCGGGCTCTGCCGCATTTTTCGAGCGTGCGATGATACTATATAGGTACGAATTGAGCACAAAACTATTTGCGTTACAAGGATCTATTAAGTTGAGTGCTGCCCACATGGTTGATTTTTGGTAGGCAATATAAGAGTTACAAGGGATAGTAATGGGGGCAAGTATATTCTGAAACACGACTGCTTTGATAGTCGGAGGTTCTGCCGCTAATATCTCGACAATCTGCAAACCTGTACAATCATAAAACGCCGCCTCATATATGCGCGCTACCGTAGAGGGAATTGTAAGACTTTCCAAAGCCACGCATCGAGTGAACGAACGGTCGCCTATCGTCTCCAGCCCTTCAGAAAGGGTTAGCGATTGCATATTCTTACATTGATAGAAAGCCCTATCGCCTATGGTCTTGACTGAGGAAGGAATAACCAAAGAGGTAATCGTTTGGTTGTCCGAGAAACATTTCTCTGCCAACTCGGCAACAGCATAAGTAGTACCGGACGTGATGGACGAAGGAATAACCAAGTTCGCAGGGATCGTATTCTTGTCCACATAGGATAAAAGTTTAACTTCGCTTTCCGATAACTTGAGATATCTAACCCCATCTACTATCAATTCACAATCATCCACAATAGTGAACTTATTCCACATAGTATTATTTCTAAACTGTTGTCCCAATGAGCAAAGCACTTGGATATCAGATATCGGTTGCGATGTACTCTTTACCAAGAAAGCACTGTTACCTTGCAAATAAGGTACACTCGGAGTATTAACTTGGATGGAGGTCAGTTCCGAACAATTATAGAAAGCAAACGCATAAATAGAGTCTACGGAACTTGGAATTATCAAATCGCCTTGCAGACCGGTAGATTCGCAGAAAGCACGGTCGCCAATTACTTTCAATTCTTCGTTTAGGGTAAGTGTGAAAGGGGATGTAATACTGCGGAATGCTTGGAATCCGATGACTTGCAAATGTTTCGGAAGTACAATCTTTGAGACGGTAGCACCATTGAACACATTTTCCTTTACCTCAGTGATAGCACGATTCTTACCAAAAATACTGATACTATCCTTGAATACCAATTCAGTAGGTAGTGTTCCTCTACGCCCGCTAACGATGGCAGTAGAATCTGTCAAT
>CAMFEN010000259.1 GCA_945949375.1 uncultured Bacteroidales bacterium
CCTTGCCGATGTGGCTCCTTCGCTCTGCCATATCCTTGGCTTGCAGCAGCCCGCAGAGATGACCGGACATAACTTGATTCACTAATAACCAGGACCCCCTCTATCTCCCCCTTAAAGGGGGAGGATCCAAAGTCTCCCTTTAAGGGAGATTTAGAGGGTCTAATACTTATTCTCTTATGCAAACTCGTCTCCCAGAGAACGCCAATCGCCCATTGAAGAAGGGTGAGAAATACGAACCTATCCTCAAACCCGGGCAAGAGTACCCCGAAGTAACGCCATACAGCGTGCTGATGGGTGTGCTGATGGCGGTTATCTTCTCCGCGGCAGCGGCTTACCTCGGGCTGAAAGTGGGGCAAGTGTTCGAGGCGGCTATCCCTATCGCCATCATTGCCGTAGGCTTGTCGTCGGCGCTCAAGCGCAAGAACGCACTGGGCGAGAATGTGATGATTCAGTCTATCGGTGCTTCCAGCGGCGTGATAGTGGCAGGTGCTATCTTCACGCTGCCCGCGCTCTATATCCTGCAAGCGAAGTACCCCGGGATGACGGTGAACTTCATGCAGATATTCATGTCGTCGCTCTTGGGCGG
This sequence comes from uncultured Bacteroidales bacterium, assembly GCA_945949375.1. Taxonomy (GTDB): domain Bacteria; phylum Bacteroidota; class Bacteroidia; order Bacteroidales; family Paludibacteraceae; genus Colicola. The sequence continues at coordinate 587 of CAMFEN010000259.1, forward strand.
GTGCTTGGGTATCTTGTTCCTGATTCCGTTCCGTAAGTATTTCGTGCAAGAGAAGCACGGCGAGTATCCTTTCCCCGAGGCGACCGCCACGACGCAGGTGCTGGTGTCGGGTGAGCAGGGCGGCAGTCAAGCCAAACCCCTTATCTGGGCAGCCGGCATAGGCGGGCTGTACGACTTCGTGGTATCCACCTTCGGGCTATGGACGGAGAGCCTCAGCACCCGTATGATGGGATGGGGCGAGATGCTGGCTACGAAGTTCAAATTAGTATTCAGTATCAACACCAGTGCCGCCGTATTAGGCTTAGGTTATATCATCGGGCTGAAGTACGCGGCGGTGATTTGCGCGGGTTCGTTCTTCGTATGGTGGGTGTTGCTGCCGTTGTTGGGTAGCGTGCCCGGTATGGAAGCCGTTGACCCGCAGGTGATGTTCACGCAGTACGGACGCAACATAGGTATCGGTGCTATCGCGATGGCGGGCATGATAGGTATCGTGAAGAGTTGGGGCGTGATAAAGTCCGCCGTAGGTCTGGCAGGCAAAGAGTTGGGCGGTAAGGGAAAAGCCGTGGCACAAGCCTCGCTGCGCACGGAGCGCGACCTGAGTATGAAGTTCTTGGTGCTGGCGATTGCGGTAGCATTGCTCTGCACGCTGGTTTTCTTCTGGGTGGGTGTGCTGCATAATTTCTGGCAGGCGCTGGTAGCCTTCTTGGTGGTAACGGTGATAGCCTTCCTCTTCACCACCGTGGCAGCCAATGCGATTGCTATCGTGGGCAGCAACCCCGTGAGCGGCATGACACTGATGACGCTGATTATCGCTTCGGTTATCTTCGTGGCAGTGGGCATGAAAGGCGAGAGCGGCATGGTAGGTGCGATGGTGATAGGCGGCGTGGTCTGCACAGCATTGTCGATGGCTGGCGGTTTCATTACCGACCTGAAGATTGGATACTGGATAGGCACTACGCCGAAGAAACAGGAGACATGGAAGTTCCTCGGCACATTGGTGTCTGCAGCCACAGTCGGCGGCGTGATGATTATCCTGAACAAGACCTACGGTTTCACGGGCGAGAACGCCCTTGTAGCGCCGCAAGCCAATGCCATGGCAGCGGTTATTGAGCCGCTGATGAGCGGACAGGGTGCGCCTTGGATGCTCTATCTCGCCGGTGCGATCTTGGCACTGGTGCTCAACTTCATGGGTGTGCCCGTGTTGGCATTTGCCTTGGGAATGTTTATCCCGCTGGAATTGAACACTCCGCTCTTGGTGGGCGGCGCTATCTCGTGGTTCGTCAGCCGAAAGCGTGCGAAAGACGGTGAGCAAGCCGAGGCTTTGGCAGAGAAACGCAACGAGAAGGGGACGCTGATTGCCAGCGGCTTCATCGCAGGCGGCGCACTGATGGGTGTTGTAAGCGCGGTGATAAAGTTCTGCGGCGCAGAGTGCTTCCTCACCACATGGGCAAACAGCAGCTGGGCAGCCATCGTGGGACTGGCGGCGTATATTGCTCTTTGTATTTATTTTGTTATTGCAAGCAAGAAAGCATAAACGAATCCGGGTGCGCAGGCGATTGTCCGGGTGCGCAGGCGTCCTCGCCTGCTTTCAAGGAGGTGCGGTCTCTGCCCGCCTGCTTGCTCGCTTCGCTATCCAACCGTTAAAACGAATCAACTTATAAACAACTAAAACAAACGAACCAATGGTTAATTTCAAAGAACTTGGTCTTGTGAACACTCGAGAGATGTTCGCTAAGGCAATCAAAGGCGGGTACGCTATTCCTGCTTTTAACTTCAACAACATGGAGCAGTTGCAGGCTATCATCAAGGCTTCGGCAGAGACGAAGAGCCCTGTTATCCTGCAAGTATCGAAAGGTGCGCGTAACTACGCTAACCAAACGCTTCTCCGCTATATGGCACAAGGTGCTGTGGAGTATGCGAAGGAACTCGGCTGGGAGCACCCGCAAATTTGCTTGCACCTTGACCACGGAGACTCCTTCGAACTCTGCAAGAGTTGCGTGGACTTCGGCTTCTCAAGCGTCATGATCGACGCTTCTTCGCTTCCCTACGAGGAGAACATCGCACTGACCAAGAAAGTAGTGGACTATGCACACCAGTTCGATGTAACGGTAGAGGCAGAGTTGGGCGTGTTGGCAGGCGTAGAGGATGAGGTTGCCTCGGAGGTATCTCACTACACCAAACCCGAAGAGGTAGTGGACTTCGCTACCCGCACGGGCTGCGACTCGCTGGCAATCTCTATCGGTACCAGCCACGGAGCATACAAGTTCACGCCCGAGCAGTG
>CAMFEN010000260.1 GCA_945949375.1 uncultured Bacteroidales bacterium
CGATCTCGCACAACGGCTATCTTCTTCTCCCCCGAGAGTGAATATACTATCGACTGGCGTAGCGTCATTTGCGCAGGTACGGCTTACGATGATATGGCGTTCCATGGCTTGACGGAGGCAGGGACGTACACCGCTACGGTTAGTACGCTCTTCGGCTGCGACTCTACCATCCACCTGCAACTGCTCGTGGCGGATGAGGCGCGCGTGGCGTATGACACGGTGATGCAAAGCGAACTACCGTATATCTTCGAGGGCGAGCCCATCATCGGTGAGCACGCCTCCGTAGGGGAATATGAGCATGATGTGCGAGTGGAGTGCGGTATTATTACGCTGCAAATCTTGGTAACCGAGAAGACAGGGGTGGCAAATACCAAGCGCGAAGAGAATGCGGCTGCAAGAAAAATCCTCCGCGACGGTCAAGTTTATATCCTCCGTGCTGATAAGACCTTCACCCTCCTTGGAACCCCAACAAATAGTTTCAGAAATTGTTCAGATGTTGAATAACACCGATAAGATGATGGTCATTCTGAAAATTATGAATTGAGAATTATGAGGGCAACGTAACTGCGAGAGTTTTGGTAATGGTTAGTGTTTTAATTCATAACCTTTCGTTTTTGATATGGCAATAGATTACCAACATCCTATGAATGTGTGCCGCGCGTCGGCAGGAACGGGTAAGACCTTCACGCTGGCGGCGTATTATGTGGGGTTGCTCTTGAGCGGCGAGAGTTATCGCAATATCCTTGCGGTAACCTTCACCAACAAAGCCACCGCTGAGATGAAAGAGCGTATCTTGGGTTATCTGTACGGCATAGCGACCGACACCGGCGATGAGGCATTTCTGAAAAAAGCCTTGGAGTTGAGCGGGAGGGAAATAGTGCGGCATGGAGGATCTTCCTATGTTGGCGATACTATGGTGCGACCAGTGGACCGCACCTTCTTGATGGCGCGCGCGGAGCAGTGCTTCCGTGAGATGTTGCTGGACTACGATAACGTACAGGTGAGCACCATCGACTCCTTCTTGCAGACATTGCTCGCAGGCATGGCGAAGATGTTGGGTAAGGCAGCAGGCTTTCGCGTGGAACTGAACCTCAAGCAAGTGATTACCAAGGCGGTAGATAGACTTCTTACCACTGACATGAGTCCCGCTTTGCAGCAGATAATGGGCGATTATTTGCAGGAGCAACTGCGTCAAGAAGGGCGATGGGACATACGGCAGACGCTCATCACCTTGGCGCTGGACCTCTACAACGAGCAGGTGCAGATGTTGGTCTCAGACGGCAAAGTGGAGTTGGACGAGAAGACGATAAGTGCCTACAAACGCAGTCTTGACCGCTGGGCGCAGTTGCCCGAGATGCAGAACCTGCAGAACATGGTGGCGCGGGCGAAAAATGACAACGAGGCATCGGCGAAGCCTGATAAACAGGTTGGAGATGCCATCACGCGCATCGAGCGCTCACTCGCCGGCGACAAGACGCTCCCGAGCAAAGATTGGTTCCGCTGGCTGACGGAGAATAAACTCGCGAAGACCACCGACCCGCTCTTGCTGAGTATCAACGAACAGGCAGCGCGCTGCGGGAAGATATACCGCGAGTGCATGCTCACCAGTTCGTGCCTGAACGATATGCGGCTGATGAGAAGCCTCCTGCAAGAGATAGAGACCTGTCTGCAAGACGAGAACCGTATGTTGCTCGCGAAAACAGCGAACACCCTCCGCAATGCGCTCAAAGAGGGCGACGCGGATTTCGTATTAGAGAAAGCCGGTATCCGCTACAAGCACATCATGATAGATGAGTTCCAAGATACCAGCACGCTCCAATGGCAGGTGTTCCGCCCCCTGATAGCCGATGTGTTGGCAGGCGAAGGACATACCTTGCTCATCGTGGGCGACATCAAACAGAGCATCTACCGCTGGCGCAACGGCGATTGGCATATCATGGCGGAACTCGGTACGGAGAGCGACCCTTTCCAAGCCTACTACAACAAGGACTTCGTGCCGTTAGTGAAGAACTTCCGCTCGCGGCGAAATGTGGTGCAGTTCAACCTGCAAACCATGATGTGCGTGTGTGAAATCAACGATGCCAATCGCAGGGTAAAAGCGCTGTACGACGAAGGGTATGGTAGTGGTCAGTGGTCAGTGGTCAGTGGTCAGTGGATCTACACTCTTGTCCTACACGACGCTCTTCCGATCTTGGTCAGTGGTCAGTGGTCAGTGGTCAGAACGCTGCTGAAAACCTTTCCGATTTCTACAACACCAAGAACGATGGCGGCTTCGTGCGCTTACGTGTTTATCCTCAGTGCAGAGCCTCGAAAAAAGAGGCGGCCTCCCTTGCCGAACAGACCTTGCAGAAAGAACGGGTGCAGCAAGATATACTGACGGATATGTTCGCCACCATCCGCCAACTGTTGGACAAGGGCGAGAGTGCATCGGACATCATGATTCTCGTGCGCAAGAACGCCATAGCGCAACAGGTGGTGGACTTCTATAACACGCAGGTGGATTGGCACGAGCAGGTGCGTATCGTCTCTGCCGACAGTTTCCATATCGACCAATCGCAATCCGTGCAGATGATTATCAATGCGCTCTTGGCGACCGACCCGGCGCAGAATATCGCGCGCCGCTATGTGGACCTTCATCTGCCCGCGAATCACCCTGCGAAAGCAAATCTGCAAGAGCGGCTCGCCGCCACCAACGACTTGCCGCTCTACGAGCAGGTGCAAGCCATCGTGCGCATGCTGCTTTGCGATGAACAAGGCATGTTCTTGGGAGACGACCTCGCATATCTCAACTGCTTCATGGACAAGTTGATGAACTATGTCGCTACCGAGGGGGCTAATAGG
>CAMFEN010000261.1 GCA_945949375.1 uncultured Bacteroidales bacterium
AATAATTAACAATTCATAATTAACAATTTACATACCTCTGCTCCTATATCTCTTCCGCACGGCAATTTTCGAAATATCCATCCTCCTTTCTCCCTCCCTTTAAGGGAGGGCTGGGGTGGGTCTCTAATCCAACTTCAACACTGCCAAGAACGCTTTCTGCGGCACTTCCACATTGCCTATCTGCTTCATGCGCTTCTTGCCTTTCTTCTGCTTCTCAAGCAGTTTGCGCTTACGGCTCACATCGCCACCATAGCACTTTGCCAACACATCCTTGCGTACCTGCTTCACCGTCTCGCGGGCGATAATCTTCGCACCTATCGCTGCCTGAATAGCAATATCGAACTGCTGGCGGGGCAGCAACTCTTTCAGTTTCTCGCACATGCGTCGCCCGAAGTCCACGGCGTTGTCTCTGTGGGTCAGCGTGGAGAGGGCGTCCACCTGCTCGCCGTTGAGCAGGATATCCAGTTTTACGAGGTTCGACGGGCGGAAACCGTTGGCATGCCAGTCGAAGGACGCATAGCCTTTGGAGATGGATTTCAGTTTGTCGTAGAAGTCAATCACTATCTCGCCGAGCGGCATGTCGAACAGCAGTTCCATGCGGTCGCCGGAGATATACTCCTGCTTCACCAACTCACCGCGCTTGCCGAGGCAGAGTGTCATGATCGGACCGATGAAGTTACTCGTCGTGATGACCGAGGCGCGGATATACGGCTCCTCAATGCGGTCTATCTCCGTCAGGTCGGGCATGCCCGCGGGGTTGTGCACCTCCTTCATGCCCCCGTCTTTGGTATAGACATTGTAACTCACGTTGGGCACGGTGGTGATGACATCCATGTTGAACTCCCTATCTAATCGCTCCTGCACAATCTCCATGTGCAGCAGCCCGAGGAAGCCGCAGCGGAAGCCGAATCCGAGGGCGATGGACGACTCCGGCGTGAAGGTCAGCGAGGCATCGTTCAGTTGCAGTTTCTCCAACGACGAGCGCAGGTCTTCGTAGTCCTCCGCCTCAATGGGATAAACACCGGCGAACACCATCGACTTCACTTCCTCGAAACCCTCAATGGCTTTCTCGCAGGGACGCGCCACATGGGTGATGGTATCGCCCACGCGCACCTCCGACGAGGTCTTGATACCCGAGATGATATACCCCACATTGCCGGCGGACAGTTCCTTCGTCGGTCTTCTGGTGAGCTCCAGCACGCCTATCTCGTCGGCGTCATACTCCTTGCCGGTGTTCACGAAGCGCACCCTATCGCCCGCATGCAGCGTACCGTTCACCACCTTGAAGTAAGCGATGATACCGCGAAAACTGTTGAATATCGAGTCAAAGACCAAACACTGCAGTGGTGCCTCAGGGTCGCCCTCAGGCGCAGGAATCCGCTCCACGATGGCATCTAATATCGCTTCCACGCCCTCGCCCGTCTTCGCCGAGCAGCGCAGGATTTCTTCGCGCTTGCAGCCCAGCAGGTCGATAATCTCGTCCTCCACGCGCTCGGGCATGGCGGAGTCCATATCGCACTTGTTCATCACAGGGATGATTTCCAAGTCATGCTCCAGCGCCATATAGAGGTTGCTGATGGTCTGTGCCTGCACGCCCTGCGACGCATCCACTACGAGCAGCGCGCCCTCGCAGGCGGCGATGGAGCGGCTCACCTCATAGGAGAAATCCACATGCCCCGGAGTGTCTATCAGGTTCAGCGTGTAGCCCTTGTATTGCATCTGGATAGCGTGGCTCTTGATGGTGATGCCGCGCTCTTTCTCCAGGTCCATGTCGTCCAGCACTTGGTTCTCCATGTCTTTCTTATCCACCGTGCCGGTCATCTCCAGCATACGGTCCGCCAAGGTGCTCTTGCCGTGGTCAATATGGGCGATAATACAAAAGTTGCGTATATTCTTCATAATCTCGTTGTGCGAAGTAATAAGTAATCCGCCCTTCGGGCTGTAATAAGTAATATCTCGCTACGCATATTACCTATTTACTTATTACCTATTACTATTAAGTTCCTTAAAAACCGCCGCAAAGGTACAAAAAACTTTCTATTTTTGCAAATCTTTTCTTTTATTTCGACAAAAATCTCCAAAATTTATGCAAATGTGTTTCTTTTTAACGTATAATTGGCGTGTAATTATACATTAATGATTAGGAATTAGGGTAGGGGTTCGTTGGTGGTGTATAAGATTAGTGCTGTTTGGGCGGGTATGCCGGTTTGGCTTGTGACGGTCTCACTGTTTGCTGTTGTGGTGTTGGTGGTCAATGCTGTATGGTAAGTGCCTTCCGGTAGGTTGATTGTTACCTCTTCTCTGTTGGCGTTCAGGACTACCACGATGGTTTTCCAGTCGTCGCCCACAGCCTCTCCGTTCAGCTCAAACGCCACCACGCCGTCGGGTGCGTCTAAGAAATGCAGGTGTTGCCGCACCAGCTCTGCGTTGCCCATGCGGAAAGCCGGGTGCGCCTTCCGAAGCGCAATCAGCGCTTGGTAGTAAGAGAACACGTCTTCATGTTGTGCTTTTAGCGACCAGTCGATGGCGTTGATGGAGTCGGGGCTGCAATACGAGTTGTGTACCCCTTTCTTGTCGCGCAGTATCTCTTCTCCGTTCCACAGGAAGGGAATCCCCTGCGAGGTCAGCACGGCAGTCTGCGCCAGTTTATCCAAGCGTTCTAACTCTCCTTTTTTCAGAGGGATGCTGGCTTTCAGTCGGTCGGTGAGCATCATGTCGTCGTGGCATGAGACGTAACTGATACACTGTGTAGGCTCCGCTGTCCACGCTGCTTTTGAGTAGTTCACGCGGCTCATATCGACTTCCGGGTGGTTGATACAGCCTGCGATACCGAATTTGA
>CAMFEN010000262.1 GCA_945949375.1 uncultured Bacteroidales bacterium
GATGTACATAATGGGACGAAAGGTTCTAAATCGTTGGAAGAAGTGGGCATCAAGATTCAAAGTATGTAAGACTTCTACACCAACGCCATACGCTGCGCGAACAAAGTAATTGAGTCCGGCGCATACATCATTGAGCCGAATTACTTCACCAACTACAAGATTGACAACGCAGGTAGCCGCGAGAACATCTTCACCATCGTAGAAGACGGACTCACCTCTACCTATCCCGAGCGCGATATGTACGCTTGCAAGAATAAACTGCGTATCGAGTTCCTCTCGCTGCACTATGGCTTCCAAAAGCGCTTTAGTATGCAACTCGACTGCTGGAACGGCTTCTGCGCACGCCCGAACTTCATGACTATCTTCAACGACCACGATGTGCGTGGCGCAGGTTACGAAGGCAAGGGCACGATGGATACCAAACAATGGGGCTGGTACTTAGGTCCGCTTTGCGATGCTGACGGTAATGTCATGCTCGACACCGACAACGAGCCGATTGATATCCATGTAGAAATTGAATCGCTGGACGCTGCAGACCGCCGAGACGGTGCACGTATGTACAAGTACGAACTGGACAAAGAAGGCAAGTATAAATATATGGAGAACGACTTCGTGCTCTTCCGCTATGCGGACGTACTCTTGGTGAAGAAAGAGGCACTGCTCCGCGGCGGCAAGGACGATGCCCCGGGCATTGAGGATGCCGGCATCAATGACATGAAGAAACGCACCTTTGCCTACTCCTCCGACCCCGTGGCGGCTTTCGATGCTGCTTATCCCGATGCATTCACCGTACTCTCCACCGACCTCGAGAAAGGTATCTTGGCAGAGCGCGGACGCGAACTGAGTTGGGAGAACGCACGCCGACGAGACTTGATTCGATTTGGGCTGTTCGAGAAGATTCAGTATGTGAAGAACACCGCAGAGACTCGCCGCTGGTTCCCTATCCCCTACAGCGTACTGCAAAAAGCCGTAGTGGACCCGGAGACAGGCAAGAAACTTTGGACACAAAACCCTGGTTATTAATACTCAATAATAACAAATTTTCTTTTAATCAACAACAATTTAATTATCAACTAACATTATGAAAAAGTTTGGATTTTTCGCAGTAGCCCTGGCTGCTGCAGCCATCTCCTTCACTTCGTGCAAGGACAACGGACAAAACAATGGCGGCGGCGTTGATTTGAACGCACTCCCCAATGGTTTCTATGTATCAGAGCAAGGTGCTGACCTCGTTGCTGCCAATGCAATGGATCAGGGTATCAATGAGGTTGACCAAAAGCCTCGTACCGGAATGTATGAGAAGTACATTGTACTCGAAGCAGGTAAGAAGTACGAATTCGTTAACAAGAAAGGCGAAAACGCAGATCGCTATGGTGCTACCTTAGAGTACGGAGATAGCCTAATCGTAACAGACAAGCAAAACATTGCAGGTTACAAAGGTTCTCTCGCGGCAAATACTAGTATTGAAGTTACTACGACTTCTCTTTATCACATTGTACTTGATTTTAATGAAGATGGTACTCTGACAGATGTTGGAGGTGCGCAATGTATCATCGTGCCTGTAGAATGGGGTATTCGTGGCGGTATTGCCGATTGGAACAACACAATTCTCTTCCCTACTAAAAGCGAAAACAACATTTTTATTTTTGAGAATGTAACCGTAGAGAAAAGCGACAAATTCAAATTTGCTCACAACGATGCATGGAAAATTGTGTTAGATATTGCTCAACTGGTGAAAGCAAACACTAACCTTGGTGTTGATTGCGTTCCCGGCGGTGGTGATATTGAAATTACTCGTGGCGTATACACTATCACATTGGAGTTTGTTGGACCTGCTGCTACCACCCAAGAGAGCTTCAAGTACACGATTGAGAAAACTGCTGATTTGGAGGTTGCAGATCCCAAAACATTCGTTGTCGGATTGTCCGGCGATGGCGTTGCTTGCGGTTGGAATGATCCTTCCGGTGATGCATTGGCAGTAGTTAACGCAGCAGAGTGCAAAATCACTGATGAGGCGACCTTGGCAGGTACGTATGTATACGACATTGCTGATGTAGCTATGATCGGCGGTAAGGAATTCAAAGTACGCTACAATGGTGGCTGGTTCGGTGGTAAGAACACCGAATTGAGCCTCGAGGGAGCTACTTTTGAAGGTGATGATAACTTCAAGATTCCTGCTGATGCACACTACAGCGTTAAGTTTACCGTTGAATGGAACGGCGAAAAGGCAACTGCTATCAAAGCCGCATTCACCGCTCTATAATCAACAATCATACATTTTCTTAGACTGCTCGGCGCTTGCGTCGGGCAGTCTCTTTTTGTGAAGAGTAAGTAACGTGAGTTCGAGTGTATATTTTTCAGCAGCCAAAGACTAAAAGTAATTGAGACCGCTTAACAAGTTCTACGGTGCGTAGCCACTGGTGACACAGGCTTCTCTCATACGAAATGCCCGGGTGCGCAGGCGTCCCCGCCTGCTATAATTAGAGACGCAGACGCCTCGCCCATGGAGTCCCCGCAAGCGCCGCGAAGCGGTGTACCCACAGCAGGCGTTTAGAATAACGCGATGAAGATTTCGTTGATTTAGCTCTGCCCATTTACATACACAAAGAGACTGCCTAATTGACTTTTTAGGCAGTCTCTTTGTGCGTTTATTTTAGCAGGCAAGGACACCTGCGCTCCCAGACCTTACGGGAGCTTAGAGTTGTGTACCTAAGATGTTGTAGGCACTGCCGTTCTGCAGGATAATCAGTTGCCCGTCGCGGATGATTTTGGCTGGGGGGTTGCAGAGATCGGAAGAGCGTCGTGTAGGGAAAGAGTGTAGATCTCGGTGGTCG
>CAMFEN010000263.1 GCA_945949375.1 uncultured Bacteroidales bacterium
CTCAAGAAGATCACCATCTCCATCAAAGAGGTGCTCCCACATGTCATGCTCTCCGTACCTGCACTCGCACGTAACTTCAAGAAGAGCATCGAAGGCGGTATCAAAGCCAAAGGTCCCGTGGTGGAGAAACTTTATAACTTCGCCCTCAACAACGCCATTAAATACAATAAGGAGTACTGGAACATGGGCGGCTGCCAAGCATGGCGCAAGCCTTTGGTTAAACTCTTCGACAAAATTATCTTCAAGGCAGTACGTGAGGGATTCGGCGGTAGAATGCTTTTCTTCGTGGGCGGTGGCGCATCGGGACGGGTGACTGGAGTTCAGACGTGTGCTCTTCCGTCTTTGCTTGATATTGAGTTGCAACGCTATTTCTGCGCCGTGGGCATGCCGATGTTCCAGGGCTACGGCTTGAGCGAAGCCACACCTATCATATGCGCCAATTCCACGGGACACGCTATCTTTGGCTCCAGCGGACGTATCGTCAAGCCCCTTGACCTGAAGATTTGCGATGCCGAGGGCAACGAGGTACCCGATGGCGAGCGCGGCGAGATAGTCATCCGCGGCGAGAATGTTATGGCGGGCTATTGGAAGAACCCCGAGTCCACGGCGAAGACCATCGTTGATGGCTGGCTCCATACCGGCGACATGGGTTATGTAACGAAGAAACACCTGGGTTTCCTCTGGGTGGTCGGACGCTTTAAGTCCCTACTCATCAGTGCCGACGGAGAGAAATACAGCCCGGAAGGTTTCGAGGATGGACTGACCGATGGCAGCAAGTACGTTGAGCAAGTGGTGCTCAACAACAACCAAGACCCATATACCATCGCCCTTATTGTGCCCAACAAAGACACCCTCAAGGAATACGCCAAGAGTAAGGGCATTGACCCCAAAACAGAGGAGGGCAAGCGACTGATGTTGCAGAAGATACAGAACGAGGTCAATGAGTACCGCAAGGGGGGCAAGCACTACGGCGAGTTCCCCGAGAATTGGCTACCAAAGGCACTCGCTATCCTCCCCGAAGCATTCACAGAGCAGAATCATATGGTCAACTCTACGATGAAAATCGTGCGCGGAAAGGTTGAGCAACACTACCAAGACCGCATCGACTATGCCTATACCCCCGAAGGCAAAGAGCTGTTTAACGAAATGAATATGCAGGCAATCGGATAAGAATGCTATCTATTCACCCCGATAGAAGAGGCTGTCTAACGAGTCAAGTTAGACAGCCTCCTATTTTTATCATTGTTCGTACTTCGTGTTTAGCGAAGCAATTGCATTATGAATTAATAGTTTCTTGTATAACGAATGATGTTGTTATATATGGTGTTCAAAAACTATCGCTTTATTGGCAACTGGATGATAGTGAGCCATTTGTCGGGGTTTTCTTGATTCCATATTCCGTCCACATAGACGGCGCGGGGAGCCTCCAATATCTCATACCCCTCGCGTTGCGCATAGGAGAATAGTTCGCAATAGCTCTCGTATAGTTTATCGTAGGGACCATAGTGTTTGAAGCATATTGCTTTCTCTATCGGTGCCAATTCGTAGAACTGAATCAGTGCTGAGTCTGTACGCGCTTCTTTCACCGCCTCACAGTATTCGATGGCGATGTCGTTAGGCGTATATTCTTTGTTCAATTCGCGGGTGAAGCAGAAGCCGGGCTCTGTACATTCGCAGCCTAAGCGTTGCAACTCGGGTCCGATAACTTCGTAGCAGAGCCGACCGAGGTCATTATAGGAGGGGATGATACCTTTGTAGGATGCCACAATGCATCCCGAGAGACTTTGAATAGTGATTCTTTCCATTTGTTCGTGGTGTTTGCGAGAGTTTAACAGAGCCTGCAGACGGGATTGACGATGGAGCAGGGCTTGAATTTGTTGCTCTGTTTCGTCTATCTTCTCCGCCAACATGCGCGCGTTGGGGAAACGAGAGGAGTCGTTGAATAGCGTTACTATCTCCTCCAGCGAGAACCCGAGTTCTTTCAGTTGGCGGATAGTAAGCATTCGCTGCATTTGTCCTACCGTATAGTAGCGATAGTTGGTGTAGCGGTCAACTTTCTCTGGGGTGAGCAAACCTACCTTCTCGTAGTGTCGGATAGTCTTGATGGTTACCCTACATAGTCGTGAAAACTCTCCGATGGTTAATTTGTGTAAGTTCATCGAATAATGCGCATTAATTGAATCCGCTGCAAAAGTACTGCTTTTTTCGGACTCTTGCAAGTTGACCTTAGGTGAGAGTTTGCACTTTTTTGTGCTTTTTGTATTTTCTTTCCACTTTACTCATTGCCCACAACAGACTAAGCCTACTCAACTCCTCCTTTGGTAGTCTCCTTAGACTATGACTACGATGCGCCAAGTGTAGGCATGAAAAGTGCTACCCAATCATCCTTGCATACAACGAATCGAGGCTGCCTAAAAAGTTGTAGGCAGCCTCGATTTGATTTATTTTCAAGGATTGCTCCCTTGAATGGGAATTATGTGTTTAACGTAATTTGTATGTAAATTGTTAGCAGGCGAGGACGCCTGCGCACCCGGACAATGTCACACGATTCCTTGCTCCACCATCGCATTGGCAACTTTCATGAAGCCTGCGATGTTCGCGCCCTTCACGTAGTTGATATAGCCGTCTTCCTCGGTGCCGTATTTTAGGCAAGCCGCGTGGATGTCTGCCATGATACGGCGCAGGTGAGTGTCCACTTCCTCGGCTGTCCAACTTTGGCGAATGCTGTTCTGCGTCATCTCTAGTCCCGAGGTGGCTACGCCGCCGGCGTTGCTGGCTTTGCCCGGGCTGTAGAGAATCTTCGCGCCTTGGAAGAGTGCAATCGCCTCCGGT
>CAMFEN010000264.1 GCA_945949375.1 uncultured Bacteroidales bacterium
ATTCTACACCCCCGATATACTTACGAACCATTGCCTCAGCGAAGAAGAATCCGCGCACTGCGTGCGGGTACTACGCTATACGCGCGGCGACGAGATACTGCTGACGGACGGCGTGGGCAACACCTACCAAGCGTGTATCACCAACCCTCATCCCAAGCACTGTGAGTTTGAGATTATCTCGCAAGAAAAGCAGGCGAAATCCCACGATTTCTACTTGCATATCGCCATCGCGCCAACGAAGAACATCGAGCGGTTAGAGTGGATGGTGGAGAAATGTACCGAGATAGGCGTGGATGAGATTACCCCCCTTCTCTGCCGTTTCTCCGAGCGCAAGACCTTGCGCAACGATAGGTTGGAGAAAATCATTCTCTCCGCAGCCAAGCAGTCGCTTACGCCATACCTGCCGAGGTTGAATCCCCTCACCGATTTTGAGGCTTTCATTGCTAATAACACACAGGAGCAACGCTTCATCGCCCACTGCTATAAAGATGACAAGCGCGAACTAAAGGACGAGATAGAGCGCGGCAAGAGCGTCTGCGTGTTGATTGGTCCCGAGGGCGATTTTTCCGAAGAAGAAGTGCAGCATGCGCTGGCAAAAGGATTTATTCCCGTGGGCTTAGGCAAGTCTCGCCTGCGTACTGAGACCGCCGGCGTCGTGGCATGCCATACAGCAGTACTGATGAACGCATGATAGACCGTCTAAGGACTGAAAGACCGCGCTTTCGCGCTGAAAGATGAAAGACCGTTCACTGCGCTCGCTGAAAGACAGAATTACCATTGACACTATCCTACTAATAGGTCTCTTATCCTTTATCCATCATCCTAATCATGGACTATCTCATACACATTGATCAACAGTGGTTGCTGGCTATCAACGGATGGCATGCAGAGTGGGCGGACGTACTGATGTGGTATGTCTCCAAATCCACTACATGGTTGCCGCTCTATGCCCTGCTGGTCGGATTAGTAGTTTATAGGTTTGGGATACAATGGTATTTGAGCACTCAGAACACTTCGAACTATCGCTTTACAGCCCTCTTGCGTGTCCTTATTGTGTTCGCGGGGTTTGCCGTGGCAGTTGGGTTGAGTGATTTTGTCTCTTCGGGGATTATCAAGCCGTGGGTATGCCGTTTACGCCCTACGCACGAACCGGCATTAGCGGGAATGCTTCATCTTGTGAACGGCTACACAGGAGGGATGTACGGCTTTGTGAGCAGCCATGCAGCGAACACGATGGCGTGCGCCTTGCTTTTTTCATTACTATATAGAAACAAATACGCCACCGTAGCCTTAATGCTATGGGTGGCGTTAAACTGCTACAGCCGCATGTATTTGGGCGTGCATTACCCTGGGGATATCATCGGCGGTCTGCTGGTAGGGACGTTGATTGCGGGGATGACTTATGCTGTTGCGCGCCATCTGTTGAAGCGTTTGGATGCCCGCCATGTCCTGAATGGTCGGAGTGCGTGTTTTGAGGCATCTTGCAAACAGTCTGCGGACGACGTGGGGTCTCCAACTGCTGGTTCATAAATCGGTCGTATTGCTCCTGCGTCAGCACTTGCCGAAGTTCAGTGTACATCTGCTGCACACGCTCCAAATGTTCGGCTCGCGTATTGCTCACTTGGCGGAGGCGCGCATAACGGAGATGAATACGGAAGATAGTGTCTATCTGCATTGAGTCCTTTATACTCAAGTCGCGTACCAGCATCTCGGTTTGCTTGCGGGCTATCTCCTCGGGAGTGCGCTGCGGGGTGCAAGGGGAGGATTCTGAGGAAGGCGGCTGCGGAGCAGCGAACACCGACAATGCAAAAGAAGATAAGAAAAAAATAGTAAAAATATAGAAACGACACTTCATATAAATAACTGTTTTTGACCCAATTGCAACAAAAACCGTGCCAACGTGGATAAAGGATGTAGGACACAGGATTAAGGACTAAATACGAATGACTCTGAAAGCCCTGAAGGGGCGACATAGATTAGCATAGGGGCTCGCCCCTATGTAAGAGACGCACCCATCAGTACTAAGTCCCGAAGTGGTGACATAACTACATCATGTAACAATTGCACGAAGAATCCTAATAGACGAATCTAATAAATGTCAGACTGATATAGTCTCTAATAGTGAATCAGTCGGACAGCGAAGCGGTCATAAAATCTTTAATATGAACTCAGCATATTGGATAGCGAAACGCCTGTATTTCACGCAACAAGCAGATGGGAGCCGCCGATCGCGTCCCGCGGTGCGTGTAGCGTTGATAGGTATCATCATCGGGGTGATGGTGATGTTGCTGACAGTGTGTGTGGTAGTGGGCTTCAAGCAGACCATAACCGACAAAGTGGCGGGTTTCGGTGCACACATACAGGTAGTGAACTTCGACAATAACAACACTTATGAAATGCAGCCTATTATGGTCAGCGACTCGCTCATGCTGGTACTTGGCGGCTATCCACACGTGGCATCTGCGCATGTTTTCCTCACCAAGCCGGGAATCGTGAAGACAGATAATGCTTTTCAGGGGATAGTGTTCAAGGGTACGGACTATTGGGACTACTTCGCTAAAAACCTGCAAGAGGGTGCGCTGCCTGAAAAGCCCAACGAGGTGCTTATTTCTCGCCATCAAGCCAATGCACTTACGCTGACCGTTGGCGACGGCATGCTGAGTTATTTCGTAGATGAGCAGGTGCGGGTGCGCAAGTTCACCATTACGGGGATTTATGAAACAGGCTTCGGCGAGTTCGACGACCTATTCGTGTTGGGTCAGCCTGAGGTAGTGCGTAGGTTGAACGGTTGGGATAGATCGGAAGAGCACACGTCTGAACTCCAGTC
>CAMFEN010000265.1 GCA_945949375.1 uncultured Bacteroidales bacterium
ATCCCTCCGCTTTGACTTTTACCAACAGGCAAATCCCTATGGCACGCCCGCTTGGCAAACCAAAATCTACGACTCTACCATCGATGGCGGCAACACCGGATACCGCTCGTGGGCATACGGTGTGCAGCCGGATTCGCTCGGCACCAACCATAGCATAGAAACCGACGAACGCTTAGGAATGCGCACCCTGCAAATACCTGCTGGCACAAAGAACGTGCTCTTCCGAGTCTGCTTCACAGGACACGGACAGGACGCACTCACCGGCGCAAAAGGCACCTTCCCGGGCAGAACAGGATACCGTGCAAACAACCCCGCTGAGTTTGATGAGAACTTCTACACTATCCGACTCAACGGAGAGACCATACAGCAGCAGGGACACATCTGGGAAATCAACACGAAAAACTATCGGCAGGCGGGTACCTATAAGTACAACCGCTGCGGCTGGGGACCGGGCAAACCCTGCAATGTGCAACATTGGCTACTCACCCAAATCCCGCCCGAAGGAGAGACCATCACCCTCGACTTCGATCTCGATGAATACATCTCCAAGAACACCAGCCCCCGCGCCGAATCCGTCGCTCAGTTCTATGTCGAAGTAGATGCCTTCGGATATAGGTAATTATGAATTATGAATGATAAATTATGAATTGTGAGCATCCTTGCCCTATTAAAAGGTTAGGTAATGATATACGAATTGACCCAAATTATTTATCAAATGCAAGCCGAGCTTTATCCCGACTTGTCGGGAAGGGGGCGACATAACTCTATATAACAAATAAATCAACTGCTCAATATGTTCGTACTAATCATTTTCTGCATTATTGTGCTATTGTTTGCCATCTTTTGCATCGCTTATGGAGTGTATATGTATTCTGTACGTAACGATAAAGAAAAACAACAAGAGATAAACAATAATACACGCCATCCCCTTGACCCTCAGAAATATGATCTTTCCCGTGGACTGACCTGCGGTGCATTTCTGCTCATCGCATGTGGTCTATTTCTTTTTCTTTTGGGCTTTGGATTTTTCTTCCCCCTACTTATAGGAAAATCCCCTACTATAGGCATAGTTGTAATGATAGGATGATATGCTGTAATAGGTATCGCCTACCTCATTGCCCTCCTTACCTACGCCCGCAAAAGAGATAAAGACGATAACTGATGCAGATCCCGATGATACGATTCCTAAGCATCCCTCGTAAGCCATTCACAAACAAAAAAAGAGTGAGGCTGCCTAACTGACAGCCTCACTCTTTTTTTGTATTCTATGCGTTACCTGCTTTTGGGGTATGCACATCGGAAATATAGGAATCCTGTGTCTTTACCGCAGTTTAGCCCCGAATTTCTCCTCGAAGGTCTTTTGCAGTCGCGTCATGATATTGTCTATCTGCTTGTCTTTGAGCGTGTTGTCGGGGTCTTGCAGGATGAACGATAGTGCGTAACTCTTCTTGCCCGTCTCAAGGTTCTTGCCTTCATACACATCAAACAGATACACGTTCTTGAGCAACTTCCGCTCTGTCTCGAATGCTGCGCGTGCTAAGTCGGCAAACGCCACCTGCTTATCCACCAGCAGGGCGAAGTCGCGCTTCACCTCTGGCGCTTTTGGTAGGTCGCTGATGACGGGCTTAAACTGCTTGTTCGCACGGAGCAACTCTTTCCAATACAAATCCGCATAGAAGACTTCGGCGTCAATATCAAACTGCTTAGTCAGTTGCCGATTGACGATAGCGAGGGTGCCGAGGGTAGTAACCTCCTTCCCACGCACAATCTGCAGGAGCAATCCATCGCTGAATAATTCATTGCCTTCCAGCGGCGTGAGCGTCAGTTTCGAGGTATCCACGCCCATGCGTGTCAGCACCCCGTTGACATACGCGCGCAGCGCATAGAAACTCGTCTTCTCCTCTTTCCGCAACCACGAGGTCGCGCTCCTGTTTCCCGTCAGCCACAGCGCCAGATGCGGCTCCTCAGAGTAGCGTGCCAGCGTGTTACCCTCCGCAATCTCTGCCCCGGCGTGGAAGTGGTAGCAGTTGCCAAACTCGTAGAACTTCAAGTCGCTGTTGCGGCGGTTGGTATTGCGCTGTATCGACTCCAACCCGCCGAAGAGCAATGTCTGTCGCATCACCCCGAGGTCTTGGCTCAGCGGGTTCTTTATCTTCACGCACTCTGCCAGCGGCAACGTTTGCAGCGGCTCGTAGTATGCCGTCTTGGTGAGCGAGTTGTTGAGTATCTCGTTGAATCCCTGCGCCGTCAGTTGCTCGCTGATACGCGTCTGCAAACGTTGCGGATTGGGCTTCGGAGAGTACGAGAGGCTCGTGTTCAGTTTCTCGGGGAACTCCACGTTGTTGTAGCCGTAGATACGCAGTATATCCTCCACCACGTCGCACTCGCGCTGAACATCTACGCGGTAGCGCGGCACAGCCACATGCCATTCATCCCCCTCCTTCGAGTCAATCGCTATCTCCAACGCCCGCAGGATAGTCTCCAGCATCTCCTCGCCTAACTCCTTGCCTATCAGTGCATTCACGCGCGGGATATTGAGCGTTACAGGGAAAGGTGCAAACTCGGTCTGCCCGTTGTCGGTAATCTCCATGGCTACCTCGCCGCCTGCCACCTCCTGTATCAAGAGGGCGCATCGTTTCAGGATATACAAGGTGTTGTTGGGGTCGCAGCCGCGCTCATAGCGGAAGGAGGCATCCGTCTGCAGTTGGTGGCGACGCGAGGTCTTGCGGATGCTCACAGGGTCGAAATACGCGCTCTCGAGGAACACGTTCGTCGTCTGCTCCATGATACCCGAGTGCAGACCGCCGAACACGCCTGCGAT
>CAMFEN010000266.1 GCA_945949375.1 uncultured Bacteroidales bacterium
GATGTACGGGCGCAGGGCTTCATGCGTTTCGCCGTCCACGACCTTTTTACGCAGGTCAAGCGCTTCAGTTCTCGTCATGTTGTACCTCCCGTGATGATGTCAAGCGCTTCCGAGCTTGTCAGCCCGTCCGTAATGATGGCAACCGCCTCGTCATCGCTGATTTGCGGCGGAGCAGGCTCCGTCTTGCGCAGTACGATTGTGCCGTCCGTGATGGTCTGATAGGGGTAGTCGCTTGCGTTGTCTGTCAGCATGTGGAAGCCGTCGTCGCGGTAGAGTTCCATCTCGCCGAGCGTCTCAATGCCGGTCAGCGATGTGCCGGTGTAGGTGATGGCGCCGCCGCTACGATAGAGATGAATGTCGGGGTATCGTGTCCCGTTGATGATTAAATACATATGAGCCTCCTTTATGCCGGCATGGTGATGTCTGCGGAGAAAACCGCAGTTTGCGAGGTCTTAGATAGCACAATGCTACAACTGTCTGTCACGGCAAATGTGTATTCTGCCGCTGCGTCAGACGTTCCTTGCGCTACCGTTGTACCGTTAAGTGTTATAATTGAGTTCTGCTGCAAAAGTAGACTGCCACAATACACGGTCACGCTCGTTCCTTTTGCTACCGTAAGCGTCTGCGCACTTGTGTACTTCGTTCCATCAATCGTCACATAGCCGAAACCGTTATGAAAATCTCCACTCAGCACCACGTCTACCGTCGTTTTAGGTGGTTCACCACGGGTTAGTTGTAAACATTGCATGGTGTACCTCCTTAGAAACAAAAGGCGAAAGACACGCCTCTTGCAGTATTGGCATATGCTCCACTATTCCCCCCTTTGGTGCTCACGCCTCGGAATTTTGATGAGCCGCCAATATCCGGGGAGCGCCCCCACCAATCGGTCGCACTGCCGTTGAAGTTCTTTATCGGATCGCCATAAACTGAGGTGTTTGAGTAGCGCTTGTATTGGGTACCCTCTCCTTTAGCCGAAAATGAATTACTACCAAAGATTTCGATTTCCGACAGTAGGAATAGTTTGTCAGCCGTAGTGACAATCCCGCTGCTCGTATCACCCTTCGAGGTCTTCTTGTTCACTTCACGGATACTCGCCCGCACTTCGCTGGGCATCAGCGCGAGAATAGCTGGCAAATGCGTGTTTCTCATTTCGCTATTCGCCCAACCACCCACGTTTGTTCTTGAACTATTCATTGTGTTAAGAGCGTAACAGTCAAGTAGCTGGAAAGTCAGCGGTGCCGTTCCACTTCCGTCGGCGTATTCATCGTGATTCTTACCAATAACCTCAATTTGATAGGGTGTGCCGTTGATCGTAATATAATTGGTAGAACCTATACTCCACGTCGACGGAACAAGATTATTTTTACAGGCATAAATGATCGTCGATAAACGTGTGTACTCCATTGACGATGAAATATATATCGTCTGCTTTTTTGGCAATTTGCATTGCATACGCTCACCCCCATGTATTGATGATAAGCGGAATGTTGGCCGCTGGCAAATCGCCAAGGCAGTAGGCAATCAGCTGATTTTCCGCAGTCTGCAAAATGTTTATCGCCGCAAAAGCCTCCAGAATCTTAATGTCTCCTTCAGCATCCGTGCCGCTGAGCTGCGCGTCCACAACGGGACTGACAGGATAGCTTGCTTTCAAACCCGTGACTGTGACGGTCTGCTTCTGATAGCTCCCGTCTACCACCCAGCCACTATTAGGTAGCGTTACGGTGTACGTTTCTCCGCCCATTTCAGGCAACTGCGCACTCGGGACCTTACCATCGGCGCCGAGGCTCGCCACACCGCCTGTGGCACCTTTCTGCGAGGTCGGGATATAATCCAAAGGCGGGAGCTGTGTGCCCGGTACTTTGCCATCTGAACCAAGAGAAGCCACACCGCCGGCGGCGCCTTTCATGTTTACGTCTATCTTGCTTCCAATAGAGGCGAGGTCGCTGTTGAACTGCGCCTCTGTCCCGGCATAGCCTGCACTCTGCGCGGCTGTATAGGCGCTCTGTCCCGCCGGGCCCTGCGGACCCTGCGCACCCGGCTCACCCTGCGGTCCTATCGGACCCTGCTCTCCCTGGATACCCTGAACTCCCTGTGGACCCTGTGGTCCGGTTGCTCCAGCCGGACCGGTTTCGCCCTGCGGTCCGGGGTCACCCGTGTCGCCTTTGTCGCCCTTGTCTCCCTTTTCTCCGGTTGCTCCTGTCTCACCCTGAATACCCTGCGGACCTTGAAGACCTCGAGGTCCTTGGGGACCCTGCGGACCCTGTAAAGCGCCGATATTCCGCCACTCTTCGCCGTCAACATCCCATATATAGATTTCGTTGTTCGTGGCTGTGCCTACGGCATAGGCGTCTCCGGGCGAGCCAACAGGATGAGCGGTCTGTAGAGAAAGAAGCGTAGAGTAAAGAGCGAGCACAGTGAAGCTACGCCCATCGGCTCCGTCATCGCCCTTCAGACCCTGCGGTCCTATAGGACCCTGCGGACCCTGCGGACCCTGCGGACCCGTCGCGCCGGTTGCGCCGGTATCTCCCTTATCCCCCTTGTCGCCTTTCGGACCTCGAGGACCGGTCGCCCCGGACGGACCCGTTGCGCCCTGCGGTCCGGTTTCTCCCTGCGGACCCTGCGGTCCTTGTACTCCGCGAGGACCTTGTATGCCTTGCGCCCCGGTAGGACCGGCAGCACCCTGCGGACCCTGCATACCTTGAACGCCCTGTGGACCGCGGATGTTGTACTGAGGGGGCGGCGTCTCAGTATCCTCCAAGGTAAAAGTAAGATTTCCAAGGCTGTCAAGAGCCGGGTACCACGCGCCACCACGATCGCCC
>CAMFEN010000267.1 GCA_945949375.1 uncultured Bacteroidales bacterium
CACCAACTCCTCCACCCGCAGCCGCAGCACCACCGTGTCCTTCGCAGGCAGTTGTGCAGGCACACCTTCCACTACGGCGATGTCCTGCCCTATCTTCACATGGTCGATACTTTCTATCGCCTCCTCATACGCTGCAGGCAGCGCATAGTCGGGATAGACAAACTGTATCATCAGGTTATGCTTCATGCCGAATAGGATACCTTCTTTCAGCACCTCCAACGGCATTAACCGCCTCTCCTTCAACGGGTTATGGGCATGGCAGTACGCCACACTCGTATCATCCAATAGGATAACCAGATATTGCAAATATGTTTTCATCGTTTAGCAGATTTTATCGTTAGACATGCTGTGCTTGCTCTCAAACTCCTCTCGCTTCCCTTCTGTCTCCAACTTGCGGTAGAGTTTGTTCCAGTAGTAGTTGTTCGCCCGCACGCGTGCTTTGTGCATGAGGCAGATGGCTGTGGCGCGTTGGAAAACGGTGTGGGTCGCCGCCGCATCGTAGTTCTCGCCCTGACACCATGCGCAGCCCTCTGCCACCTCGCACTCCACGCACTCGGGCTGCGACTGCGTGCAACGGTCGAGCGTCAGGAATGGACGCAGTTTGTTGTTGTCAATACCATCGCGGATGTTGCCGATTATCCACGCCTCTTTGTCGCGGAGCGAGTACTGCGCAAAGCGCGTGCAGGGATAGAAATTGCCCGCCGCGTCTATCGAAAGCATCTTGCCTGCCCCGCACCAGTTCTGGTTCTGCAAGGTGCAGTCTAACGGCTTGCCCATGTTCTCCGAGAAGAACGAGCAGGCATAGTCCTCGTATAACCCGCGGTCGATAATCGCGTCTGCCAACTGCATCAGTTGCTCCTCGAAGCGCGCGTCATCACCCGCCTGCCACACATCCTCAAACACGCAGTTGATATTCACCTGATGAATCCCCAAGTCGTACAAGTGCAGCACCGATTCGCAGATATAAGGTATGTCCGCCGACGAAATGGTTACTTTCGTACCCTCAAACGGGAACTGTTCCTGCCACAGTGGGATGTTCTTCACGACATCCTCATACGACCCTTTCTCTGAGTGTTTATACACACGGTTGAGGTCATGCTTCCGCCGTGTGCCGTCAATAGTGATACCGATACTCAGGTGCGCCTTGTTCTTCTCAATAAACCGTTGCACCTTCTCCGTGTGGTAGTTGATACCATTGGTAGTAAAATTAAATCGATAAGACTCAAACCAATGGTGATTCCTACGGAACAACTCTATCTTGATATAATCACAAATCTTATCTATCAATTCTATTTCCAAGAAAGGTTCTCCTCCAATAAAATCCCAAACTACACTTGGATAAGAAAAGTTAATATCGTTTTCTTTATCTAAGATGTAGTCGATTGCCGCTTTTGCTACACTAAATGGCATTCGCTCCTTCTCGTTCTTCCCTACCAAATAGCAGTATTTGCAGGCGAGTTGGCAGCCTTTTGTAACGATAAAAGTAATATTTTTAGCCTCACCCCGCCCCCAAGCATCTAAATTATCTTTTACTAGTCCCATATAAAATTATGAATCTAATATAAATCTAAAGTTAATAATGTGTCCAAGGGAAAACTCCCTTGGACAGCCTTTGTGGACTAAAAATAACCCTTGCATCCGCCCGAACATCCGCCCGAACAACTTCTAGCACAAGCCCCGGTACAAGCCCCTGTACAACTGCCAGAACAACCGCTACAGAAATTCGTACAACCTCCATAGGTACATCCGGTTGCAGCCTCGGATTTAACAAAAGGTACACTTGCCATAATGGCAGCACCAACTACAGGAAGAGCCGCTTTGGCTGCCTGCTTGAAGAACTCACGACGCGATTGGAGTTCCTCGTTCTTCTTTGAGTTAGACATAAAAACTTAAGTTTTTTTTGCATAGGAACTCCTGCTATGCGGGTAAAAAATGGAGAAAATGGGTGCGTCCATACAAGGGACAACACGAAAGACATAGATATAAAAAAAGCGTGGGAGTTCTCTTGATGTCGTTCCCACTCTTGAGGCTCTCGCATTGCCCGTTATATTAAGAACGACAACGCGAAGCCCACGCCGATATAAATAACCACAAGTACAGATATTGTGTAATATATGCACTTTCAACCACCTATGCGGGCATATAATCTACCCAAGGCAAGAATACGGAAATTTACACCACGAGGACATCCATCGTTGCGTATGTTCTGAATATAACGTCATTGAACTTGCGAGATTCAAGAGTCAGAACAGCGCTTCAACAAACGCCTTTTTCAACATGTCTGCTTGCCCACCGAGTTTATACCAACGAATATATTCAGCCCCCTGAAAAGCCCTAATCGTATCAGGGTTATTTAGCAGGCGAGGACGCCTGCATACCCGGGCACTCAAATATATCTGTGGATATTGATTTGTTCGCAGCGGCACGTACAACTGCCCCGCCACTCGCAGACCCCCATTGTGGGTTCGCGCTGCAAAGGTACAAACTTTTTTTCATATATGCAAGGGAGAGCAAAAAAAAGTAATCGTATATTGCAAAATACACTTGTAACATAATAACCAATTTTAACATAGAAAAATGGGGAACCCTCCACCACCATACATATAATATATTAATTAGGATACCTCCTATACCCCCCCAAAAAAAAAATACTTCTTAGCGAAAACGAGGGGGGGTCAAAATAGCTTGACACACTTTTTTGGCAGCGGATGTTATCATTATTTTGTTCGATATAGGCAGCTAAATCACCCAATAATCACCTAATAATAACCTAATAATAACCTATTACATACTTGTGAATCTCCTATTACAT
>CAMFEN010000268.1 GCA_945949375.1 uncultured Bacteroidales bacterium
CAACGGCAAGATGAAACCCGTTATCCAAAAGGCGCTTGTTGACCTGAACGGTGCGCCGTTCCTCTACTTGAAGTCGCACCGCGCCGAGTGGGCAGACGCTAACACCAGCTATATCTACCCCGGACCTATCCAATACTACGGACCGTCGGAGGTATGCGACCTGCCGACCCACACCCTGCGCTTGGAGCAGGAAGGAGAGTAAGAGGATGACCCACCCCTGCCCTCCCTACAAAGGGAGGGAGAAAGAAAAGATAAAGGGTGAGAGACAATGTGATAGTCTCCCACCCTTTATCTTATCCTTAATCCAATAATCGGTCTTTTATCATTTTATATACGATTGTTATGATTTTCCGTAATTTGGTATAATTTTTGCTTTTTCGTACTGCGTTATACAACTACACTAACCCACAGAAAAAGCCCTACCAAGGTTGCGGGCGTATTCGGCTATAGACATGCAAACAAAACACGACTTTCTCATCCTTCTGTCGGCACTCTTGCTCTGCCCTGTTTTTATCTGCGCGCAATATAGCGACAAGGACCTCTACAATGCCTATCTGCGTCGCGACATGGACCATTGGAAGCAGTATTTGGACGAGAACGCATGGCAGACCCTCTCATTGAGCGAGAAGAAGCGCTACCTGAACTACGAGTACGGCTATATCGCCCCTGCCATCGATACCAAGAAGCCTTGGGCGGAGGACTACCTGAAAGCCTTCGAGCGCCATGTGGAAGAGATGTACAAAGCCAAACATATCTCCGAGGCACATTACAACATGTATATGTCGTCTGTCTGCGCTTACGACTTCATGCTCAACCGCGGGCATCTGCTCTCATCGGGCGTGAAATCGTTTAAGCACGTGAAGAAAGCGACCGAGTTGGCTCCCGAAGACCCCTTCGTGCTGACCCTGATGGCGAACGTGGAGTTCTACGCTCCTTCTGCCTTCGGCGGCGATAAGGAGCATGCGCTGCAACTCTTCCAAAAAGCCCGCCGACTCTTCGAAACCACAACCACCTACGAGTACCTTTGGAACTACGCTTCCATGCGGCTCTGTATCGCCCAGTGCTATGAGAAGACGGGTGAGGTGGAGAAAGCCATCAGCACCTGCCAAGAGATATTGGAGAGCATTCCCGACTTCTCCTATATCCGCGACGAATACCTGCCAAGACTGCAACAAACGGCGAGAAAGTGATAAAGCACAAGAAACAAGAAGCCAAGCGCCAAGACAGATTACCTGCGGCTGATAGCAGGCGAGGACACACCGATAGATCGGCATGCAAGCACCTGCGTACCCGACAAAGCCGTTTCGTCTTTGCTCTTGGTTCTTTGTTTTTGGTTCTTTGCTCTTGGTTCCCTACTCCTACCGCCTCTGCACAGACGGGCTACGAACACCGCGACGGGTACACGGCACAGTTAGTGTGGGTGCCCGTTTCGCATGCAGATACCGCCACGGGCTACCTACTCATCCCCGACAGCATTCGAAAAGCCCCTGCCGCGCTGGTGCTACACGACCACGGCGCTCATTTCTCCATCGGCAAGGAGAAAATGGTCTGCCCTATCCGTCCCGCAGAAGCCGACTCTGCCGACTATGAGGAGATACAGCAAGATGCTCGCCGCTGGGTGAACAAGTTCTATGACGGTATGTTCATAGGCGACTCGCTGGCGAAAGCAGGCTACGTCGTTTTGGCGATAGACGCGGTCTATTGGGGCGAACGCCAACAGGCAGCCCTTACGTCGGACAGCGTAGCGATTTCCCCCAAAGCCTATCAGCCCGCCTACTACCAGCGCCACCTCCATCAATACGGCGAAGCGTGGTTTGAGCGTATCCTGCGCGATGACAAGGCTTGCGTGGACTACCTCCGCGCGCTCCCCTGCGTGGATTCTGCGCGGATTGCCGTCTTTGGTTTCTCGATGGGTGCATTCCGCGCATGGCAATTGGCGGCGTGCGACCCGCGTGTGCGGGTATGCGTTGCCGTCCACTGGATGACCACCAAGGCAGACCATTTAGGCACCGCCTTAGTGCCCAACGAGAGTAATCCGTCTGCCTACTCCATGTACCGCCCCGACTGCTCCGAAGACTACCCCGAGACCGCCGCGCATATCGCCCCGCGCCCGTTCCTGCTGCTCTACGGCGAGCAAGACCCATTGTTCACCCCCGACAGCGTCCAAGCCTCTATCCGCACCATCGCCGCACACTACACCGATTCCCTGCCGAACGCACACGGACTTTTCCAAGCCACGCCTATGCCCTACAAGCACTTTTTCAGCCGAGGACATTGGGAGGCTACACGGGAATTTTTAGATAAACACCTCTGAAAAGCGACTTACTCACACTTTTTTTTGCATTTTTTCGCAATAAAATTTGGTGGTTTCAAAAAAAAGCAGTAATTTTGCACCGCTTTTGAGAGATAGGCGTGTGTCTATTACAGATAAAGCGTAGTATTTTTTGCCAAATGGTGTAATGGTAGCACTACAGATTCTGGTTCTGTCTGTCTGGGTTCGAGTCCTGGTTTGGCAACATATATTGAAGATCAAAGAGTTACGCTAAAAGTCAACTCAAAAGTGTAACAGAATTGTAACAGAAATTGTTAGTAACCGGATACGCAGACCGCGCATTCGGTTACTTATTTTAACGTGAGTTCGACATAAGGGGAAGTTGTAACATAAAGATTAACAGTAAAATAAGTAGAAAATAATATCAAAAAATGAAGTTATACTGATAATGATCATGTTCCACATGGGTGGATTCAAGTGCCTCAAACACTATTACGTCAACTATATCTGCGTACATTGCCGACATTTATTTCCGC
>CAMFEN010000269.1 GCA_945949375.1 uncultured Bacteroidales bacterium
CAACTCGGGCGAGCGCGAGGTAGACAACGAGACCGTTACCAAGCAGTTGCAGCAGAACCCCGTCGCCTACGACAAAGACGGCGAATTGCACTACGACATCATCTCCGCTTTCATCAAGTCCATCCGCGGTAGCGACCCCGACGCGGCGCTATATTGGCTGGCGCGTATGATTGCCGGCGGCGAAGACCCGAAGTTCATCGCGCGGCGGCTGGTCATCTCCGCAAGCGAGGACATCGGACTGGCGAACCCCAACGCGATGCTCGTCGCCAACGCCTGCTTCGACACCCTGACGAAGATCGGTTGGCCCGAGGGGCGTATCCCCCTCGCAGAAGCAACCGTCTATCTCGCCACCTCGCAGAAGTCCAACTCCGCCTACCTCGCGATAGACGCCGCCCTCGCAGAGGTGCAACGGAGCGGCAACCTCTCTGTGCCGCTACACCTGCGCAACGCACCCACCAAACTGATGGAGGAACTCGGCTACCACGAGGGCTATCGCTACTCGCACGATTACCCAAACCACTTCGTCAAACAGCAATACATGCCCGACGAGTTGCATGGGCACCATTTCTGGCAACCCCAAGGCAGCCCACAAGAGCAAAAGATGCTCGATTGGATGCACAAACTATGGGGCGACGCCCCCACTCCCACCTCCGAAAACAACAATACACATTAACTATCTTTTTCCTTAAACAAATATTTCCAAAAATTGTTCAAATATTTTTTTTAAACATATAATCACCGTATAATTAACCATTAATTTTCTTTTGAATAATATTTGAATAATATTTGATTATATTTGTTGAAATAAAAGAGCTTGGCATTTATGGAAAAATTAATGAATAATTACACGACAATTAATGTTAAAAACAGAACGGCAATTAATGTTAAAAACAAAGATATGAAAATGAATGTTACAGCCAAATGGGTATTCACGTTCCTGTTCGTAGCCGCAGCGAGTATGCTGCATGCAGGGGCGTACACCAACCCTGTCTTACCCTACGACTACTCCGACCCTGACGTGTGTCAGGCGGGGGAGGATTACTACATGACCTCGTCTTCCTTCAACTGCATCCCGGGTTTGCAGATACTGCACTCGCGGGACTTGGTGCATTGGCGTATCGTGGACGCCGCATTGCGTTGGCGTGTGCCGGGCACCGAGCATGCTACAAGCGACAGCCCCGAGTACGGTTGCGGCGTATGGGCACCGAGCATCCGTTTCCACAAAGGACGGTTCTATATCTACTACGGCGACCCCGACCGCGGCGTGTACTGCGTGCGCAGCCAAGCAACGAGCGGGGCGGTAGAGGCTTTCCCGCTGGAATGGGAAGAGGCGGTGCTGGTGAAGCCCGGGAAAGGCTTTATCGACGCCTGCCCGCTGTGGGACGAGGACGGACGGGTCTATCTGGTGCATGCCTTGGCAGGCTCGCG
Source organism: uncultured Bacteroidales bacterium (assembly GCA_945949375.1). Classification (GTDB taxonomy): domain Bacteria; phylum Bacteroidota; class Bacteroidia; order Bacteroidales; family Paludibacteraceae; genus Colicola. The sequence goes on from CAMFEN010000269.1 coordinate 1,429, forward strand.
CGCTGGGATGAAGAGCGTGCTCATGGTATGCGAACTGACGGCAGACGGCTTGGCTTGCAAGACCGAGAGCCGCATCGTCTTCGACGGGCACCCCGACCACCCTACCTCCGAGGGACCGAAGTTCTACAAGCGTAATGGCTACTACTATATCATGCACCCCGCCGGCGGCGTGGCAACAGGTTGGCAGGTTTGCCAACGCAGTCGCTCGCCCTACGGTCCCTACGAGACCAAGGTGGTGCTGGCGCAGGGCAAGACCGGTGTGAACGGACCGCACCAAGGGGCGTGGGTCGGCTACTGGTTCCTGCATTTTCAAGACGTGGGCGTAGCAGGGCGTATCGTGCACCTGCAACCGCTGCGTTGGCAAGACGACTGGCCCGTGATAGGCTACGAGGGCGAGCCCATCAGCCAAGGTAACGTGCCCGACAAAGCCGTTTCCACCATCGGAGAGAACGCCAACCCGCGCTTGTTCCGCGAGGAGTTCTCTACCACCGAACTGCCGCTCAGTTGGCAATGGTCGGGCAACTACGATGCCCGCTACGGCTTCTGCAATGCCACGCAGTCGATGTTGCGGTTGTTCAGTTACCCCTGCGACAGCATCCCCGCCTCACCGAGCCTGCTGCTGCAGAAGATACCCGCCAACCGCGCGTTCACCGTTACCGCCAGGGTACGCTTCACGCCGCTCAAGAAGATAACGGGACACGAGCGCGCGGGGCTTATCGTAGCAGGCAGACAATTGTATATGCTGGATGCTCCCGCCAATGGTGAATGGACATGGCTGCGCGTTACAGTGAGCCAAAACCATGATTGTCAGTTCTATACCTCCACCGATGGCAAGACCTATATCGCCGTCGGAAAGCCGTTCCAAGCCGTGGAAGGCGTGTGGATTGGCGCGAAGGTGGGACTCTACTGCACCCGCGACCGCGTGAAGATAAACGACAGCGGATACATGGATGTAGATTGGTTTGAGATACGATAAAGGGATTTACGATACAACCTGTCCGGGTGCGCAGGCGTCCCCGCCTGCTAAAAATAGTACTCAGAGTACTCTGCACATTCAACGAATCACTAACCATCCTATATGAGCAATACTATTTGTGCTATATCAACTCCTTACGGCAGCGGCGGGATAGCCGTGGTGCGCGTGAGCGGCGAGCAGTCGATAGCGATTGTCGGCAGCCTTTTTCGCGGGCGTACAGACCTGCGCGAAGCCAAAGCGAACACTGCCCACTACGGCGAGATAATCCGCGGCGGGGAGGTGTTGGACGAAGTGGTCGCGACGGTGTTTCGTGCTCCGCACTCTTTCACCGGAGAGGACACCGTGGAGATAAGTTGACATGGCAGTATGGAGCTCTATCAGGAGTTGCTCGCCTGGTTAGTG
>CAMFEN010000270.1 GCA_945949375.1 uncultured Bacteroidales bacterium
GGGGACGCGGGTGTCTCGCCTGCAGTCAGACAGTGAAACGGTCGGACAGCGAAGCGGTCGGACAGCCAACGGCGGTCTTACAGCGAAGCGGTCTGTTGATGGGCTTATTACAAACCTCGTCTTGCTTGCTGCTGATAGGGATGCTCTGCGGGGCGGTATGGGCGAAGCAGGCGTGGGGCGACTACTGGACATGGGATCCGAAAGAGTGCTGGGCGTTAGCGACATGGATGCTCACGCTCATCGGGATGCACCTCAAGACGAAGAGCGACAACCCCAAGGTACAAAAGACTATGCTTGTGCTGCTCGTGGTCTTTGTGCTGCTGAGTTTCGCCGCCATGCAGATGACATGGTATGGCGTGAACTACCTCCCCTCGGCAGAGTTGAGCCTACATACGTATGGAAGATAAAACGACCGTCTTGCAACTGACAGACCGCGCTCCGCGCTGACAGACTAAACGACCGCACTTCGTGCTGTACGACTGAAATAGTATCGCTTGTAAATCAGTCGGTCAGTGAAACGGTCTGACAGTGAAACGGTCGTTCAGTGAAACGGTCAAACAGCCAACTACATACAAACTAACAATAAACAAAAACATTATGAAAACCCAAACTAAAAAAGTGCTGTACATCCTCCTTGCAGTGGTATTGCTTGGAATTGCCGGCTATGCCATCTACGGACATTGTGCGCACAACCGCATCCCCGCGGATGCCGGTCAAGAGGAACAAGTGATGGCGGTATTGCAAAACAACAACTGCTTTGCCTGCCACGCTGCCACCCCCGAGTTACCTTTCTACGCTTCCTTCCCCGTCATCGGTCCGATGATGGACGAGCACGTGCGCCACGCGCAGCGTTTCACCGACCTGAAGGCGGCTACCGCTGACCTCTCCGCTATCACGGAGCCGGAGTTAGCCAAACTGGAGCACAGCACCCTGCTCGGCACGATGCCTATCAGCCAATACAAGATGATTCACTGGGGCACAGGGTTGAACAACAAAGAGAAAGCCGTGCTGCTGCAATGGATTGCCGATGTGCGCGCGACGCGCTTCAGCAACGGTCTGTCGGCAGCCGAGCATGCCAACGAGCCCCTGCAAGCCCTGCCCGCTTCCTTGCCCACCTGCCCCGAGCAAGTGGCATTAGGCGAGCGTATGTACAACGACCCGCGTATCTCCTTAGACGGCACCATCTCCTGCGCCACCTGCCATATCCTCAACCAAGGCGGCGTGAGCAGCCCCGACCACCGCACCTCCGAAGGTATCTACAGACAGTTCGGCGGCGTGAATGCACCTACCGTTTACAATGCTTACTTCAACCTCCAGCAGTTCTGGAATGGCCGTGCTGCCGACCTGCAAGAGCAAGCCGCAGGTCCTCCGGTGAACCCCGTGGAGATGGGCGACCAGACATGGGATGACATCGTAGCACGCCTGCGCCAAGACAAAGCCCTCGTCAAGGAGTTTGAGCAACTCTTCCCCGAAGAGGGACTCACGCAAAACACCGTTACGTTGGTGATTGCTGAGTATGAGAAGACGCTGCTTACCCCCGACTGCACTTTCGACCTGTGGCTGAAAGGCGATGCAGAGGCACTAACCCAAGAGGAGCAGCAAGGCTATGCACAATTCAAGGACTTAGGTTGCGCTGCTTGCCATGTGGGCGTTATCGCCGGCGGACAATCGTTTGAGTATCTGTCTATCTACGGCAACTACTTCGCTGACCGCGACACCAACATCGTCTATTGTGCCGACGACGATGGTCTGAAAGGCTTCACCGGCAACGAGGCGGACCTCCATAAGTTCAAAGTGCCGACGCTGCGCAATGTAGCCCTCACGGCTCCTTACTTCCACGACGGTTCGCAAGCCACCCTTGAAGATGCGGTGCGCGCGATGGGCAGATACGAACTGAACAAGGAACTGAACGACGCCGATGTTGCCCTCCTCGTAGGCTTTATGAATACCCTCACGGGAAAATAATTATAAATTACGAAAAAGAGCATGCGCGCTCATAATTCATAATTCATAATTCATAATTCAACAATCCCCTTGTCTCTTACCTTACTCTCTCCTGCTCGCGACCTCAGTGTCGCCAAAGCCGCTATCCAAGCGGGCGCGGACGCCGTCTATATCGGTGCTCCGCGCTTTGGTGCGCGGCAGGCTGCGGGGAATAGTCTTGACGACTTGCAGGCGCTGGTGCACTATGCCCACACCTACGGCGTGCAGGTATTGGTTACGCTCAACACCCTGCTGCACGAGGAAGAGTATGCCGAAGCGGTAGAGATGGCGTGGGCGCTCTATCGTATAGGTATAGACGCACTTATCATCCAAGACCTGCGTCTGCTGACTTTCCACCTTCCGCCCATCCGCCTGCATGCCTCCACGCAGTGCGACAACCGCACCGCCGAGCAAGTGATACGCTTGCAAGACTTAGGCTTTCGGCGCGTGGTCTTAGCCCGCGAGTTATCCATCCGGGAGATAAGCGCCATCCGCGATGCCGTGGTTGCCCACTCCGAGGCAAAGGGGCAGACGCCCATTGAGTTAGAAGCCTTTGTTCATGGTGCACTCTGCGTTTCCTACTCGGGGCGCTGCTATATGAGCGAGGTGCTGATGGGGCGGAGCGCCAACCGCGGCGCCTGCGCACAGATGTGCCGCATGCAGTACGACCTGCTGGATGCCAATGGACAAGAACTCACGGACGACCAATGCAAGCCCATCCACCAGCGTTACCTGCTCTCGTTGCAGGACATGGATCGCTCTGCCTACCTGGGCACCCTGCCCCGGGGCAGCAAGGTGCAGGTCAAGGCATCGGTGCAGGAGA
>CAMFEN010000271.1 GCA_945949375.1 uncultured Bacteroidales bacterium
CCCTACAAGAGCACCCCAAAAATCTATGATTTTTGGGGTGCTCTTGTAGGGGGAGTTAGAGAGGGTCTTTGCTCCTCTCACCTCCGGCTGATAGGGCATCTCCAGCGTGTCGGGCATGTGGCAGGCGAACGACACATTGAGGATAGCGGTCCGTATGCCATGGTTCTCCACGATGTCCACCACACGGCTCGTCAGCACCCCCGTCTGCCAAGCAAACGCACTACCAGGCTCCAGCAGTATCTTCAGATGCGGATAGCGACTGCGCAAGCCTTTGAGCAGAACTATCAGGTGCTCCACATCATAGTCTTTGCGCGTCATCAGATGCCCGCCGCCGAGATTGAGCCATTGTATCTGCCCAAACCACTTGCCGAACTTCGCCTCAATATGTTGCAGCGTGCGCTCGAAGGTGTAGGAGTCGTCCTCGCAATGGCAGTGGCAATGAAAACCCTCCAAGCCTTCCGGCAATCGCCCGCCGTGCGCCTCGCAGTAGGCTTCCAACTGCTCCGCCAGCACCCCAAACCGCGACCCGGGCGCCGTGGGGTTGTACAGCAAGGTCTCTATCTCTGAATACTCGGGGTTGATACGAATGCCGAAAGAGACACCACGCTCTTGGCTCTTGGCTCCATGTTCTTGGCTCCTTCCAAACCGCTCCCACTGACTCAAACTATTGAACGTGATATGGCTCGAATAGCGCAGGAACTCGGGGAAGTTCTCCTCCGTGTAGGCGGGGCTGTAGGTGTGCGCCGGAGCACCAAACTGCTCATAAGCCAGCCGCGCCTCATACACGCTCGATGCCGTGGTATGCTGAATATACTCGCGGAAGATAGGGAAGGTCTTCCAAAGCGCAAACGCCTTGAATGCCAAGATAATCTCCACGCCCGTCTCATCCGCCACGCGCTTTATCAGCGCGAGGTTACGGCGCAGAAGCCGCTCTTCCACTATGTAGCAAGGATTGGGAAACATGATTAACTTCGTGTAATAAACTTCGTGTAATAAACTCCGCTTCGCTTCGTGTAAGAAACTCCGTGTAATAAACTCCGCTTCGCTCCGTGTAAGGAACTTTGTGTAATAAACTTCGCTTCGCTTCGTGTAAGAAACTTTGTGTAAGTTTCCCTCCCCCTTTGTAGGGGGAGTTGGAGGGAGTCCTGTGAGGGTCGGGGTGGGTCCCCTCTTTCGCTCCGTGTACAGCCTCGAAGAGGCTTCCCTACAACTACTCCGAACAAAATCCTTCCTAATCTCTGCAAGGGCGTAGCCCCGCAGCAAGGTGTTTTTAATCCTGCTCGCTTACGCTCGCGAGATTCTTGGGATTATTGCAGAGGATTTGATTTACTTTCTTACAGCGCGAAAGCGCTTCTTTATACGTCATCAACTGATATGCCAGTCGTGCGGCGAGGTATTGCGAGGCGTGGGCTTGGCGGGTCGGACTCGGACAGAGTTCTACGATGTCAAACCCCACCACGTTATATCGCTCGAACACGGGTCGCAGCAGGTGCAACACCTGATAGTAGCCCATTCCCCCGGGCTCGGGTGTGCCCGTAGAGGGCAGGTAAGCAGGGTCGAACACATCGAGGTCAATGGTCAGATACACGTTCTCCGTCAGCGCATCATACACGCGCTTCTCCCACGCCCAACTCTCGCTCGCTGAGGCAGGTCGCTGCCCGAAGGTCTCGTCTTCCCATATCTCGCGCGCCCAAATAATCGTGCTCTTCGCTGCATTCTCCGCTTCTTCTATACATTGGCTGCGGATACCTACCTGCACTGTCTTCGCCACTTTCTGCGCCTCTTTCATGATGCAGGCGTGGTTCAGCGCCGAGCCCTCGTATTCAGGCCGCAGGTCGCTGTGCGCATCCAGTTGCAGCACCGTCAGGTGCTTAAAACGCTTCGCCGCCGCGCGGCAGGCACCGATAGACACCGTGTGGTTGCCGCCAATCATACAGGGGAACTTCCCTGCGTCCCACAACGCGCCCATGCGCTCCTCCACCGCGTCGCAGAGCAACGCCGGCGTGCGGTCTTCTGTTACAGGCGCGGCAGTATGAATACCCTGACGATAGACCTCCGTCCGCGTCTCCGTGTCCAACCACTCCAACTGCACACTCGCTTCCAAGAAGGCTTCCGGTCCCTTCTCCGCACCATGCACCCACGAACTCGTCTTGTCATAGGGCACAGGCAACACCACTATCTTCGCAGTCTTTTCGTCTGTCCACTGCCCGCTTAATCCGGCAAAATTCTCCATAATCTACAAAATTACGATTTTCTCCGCTAATGCCCGTTAATTTCCTTTTTCGTTCTCCGTTAATACCCGTTAATTTCTTTTTCTTTTCGTTAAAGATCATTAAAGATCCGTTAAAAGTTTGCCTTTGATGGCTCTTTTTTATGGGGTTTAGTGGAGGTATAAAATGAATGAATCATGAACGGCAATGAACGGAGTATGTAGGGCTCGCTTCGCCCCCAATCATTCGAGGCGACAAAGTTACCACTTTTTTCCCATATATGCAAACAAAACGACATTTTCGCGTATTTTTCTACCTAAAAAATAGACCGCTTCGCTGTCTGACCGCTTCGCTGTTAGATTGCTCTGCTGTGAATCACCTATGAATCACCTAAGAATCACCTAAGATTATCGGCTTGACGAAAATCTACGATATAGACGTGTTTTTATAAGGTCGCCTATAACAAAGAAAGAGGGTGTGTCATGCTTTTTGACACACCCTCTTTTTTCATCTCGGCTCCCCGAAGGCTATCTCGCAGGGGCTTTCTTGCAGCCTCGAAGAGGCTTCCCTACACGCAGTTTTATATGCTTTGCGC
>CAMFEN010000272.1 GCA_945949375.1 uncultured Bacteroidales bacterium
ACCGCCTCCACCATCAACGGAGGATACCTCAACTTCATGGGCAACGAGTTTGGACACCCCGAGTGGATTGACTTCCCCCGCGAAGGGAACGGATGGAGTTGTAAGTATGCCCGTCGCCAATGGGACTTGGTGGACAACCCCAACTACTTCTATGCCGACCTCAATCGCTTTGATGAGCAGATGATACACCTCCTGCGCAGCAAGTTACACTACGAGAAAGACGAGTGCGGCACCCACCTCCCGTGGGTCTATAACCTCTGGGACAACGAAGGCGACCAAGTGGTGGCATACCGCCGCGGCAAACTCATCTTTGTCTTCAACTGGAATGGGCAGAAATCATTCACCGACTATGGTTTCCTTGCCCCCGAAGGCAAATACCGCGTAGTGCTCGATACCGACGCGAAGGAGTTCGCAGGCTTTGCCCAGAATGACGACAGCGTGGAGCACTTCACTATTGCTGACCCGCTCTACGCCGACCAACACAAAGGATGGCTCCGACTCTACCTCCCTGCTCGCACCGCCCTCGTACTCGAACAATGTGAATAATCTTACCCGTATGAAAAAGTCCATTTTCTTAGTAGCAGCCCTGTGCTTGTTGGCATCCTGCCATAAACCCACGCTCAAACAGCAGTACGAAGCCATGACCGACGAACTGATGGCGCAATACGAGTCGCAAACCTCCCGCGAGGGCAAAGACTCTGTCATCGAAGCATTTGTCCCGACAGGATTCGACTTCCTCATGGCACACCTCGGCGAAGAGTATAGCGACTCTATCTTCCTTGATATGTACGGCATACTCAGCGATGAGCAGATAGAGCAGGCGTTCAATGCTATGCCCGAGACTATGTTCCAAAACGAACGCTTAGCGCAGAAGCATGCCCGCTTCTTGGCTATCAAGAACACCCAAACAGGATGCCCCTTCATCGATTTCCAACTGCCGCAACCCGATGGCACCCCGCTCGCACTTAGCGAATTAGTAGGACAGACGGAGTATGTGTTGGTCGATTTCTGGGCTTCGTGGTGCGGACCTTGCCGAAGACTGCTGCCTGTACTCAAAGATATCTACCATGCGCAGCCCGCCGGCAAATTCCAAATTCTCGGCGTCAGCGTGGACCAAGAAGAGACCGCGTGGCGCAAAGCACTGGACGAAGAGCAACTACCATGGCGACAGGTACGCGACACTATCACCCACAACAGCCCCAGCGACCAATACGGCGTCATGTATATCCCTACCACCCTGCTAATCAACAAGGAAGGTGCCATCATCGCTCGCAACCCGTCCGAAGAAGAAATTATCAAACGACTGAAAGATTAACGAATATAGTCTTACATCCTCTATCTCCCTCCCTTTGTAGGGAGGGGCGGGGAGGGTCCTATCCTTCATCCCATTTTGACTCTTTACGATAAAATAATAGACTGGAGGGAGCGCCATATTAGCGAAAAGCAATTGGTGCTCCTCTTGAGTTTCTTTGTCGGCTGCTTTGCTGCCCTTGCGGCGAACATCCTCAAGCAGTTCATCCATCTGATACAATGGCTGATCGAGACCAAACTCATAGCCGGTGAACATACCTTTTGGTATCTCATCAGTCCGATGATTGGTATCACGCTGGCGGCGCTCTTCGTCCGCTATGTAGTCAAAGACGACATCTCGCACGGTATCACCAAGATACTCTATGCCATCTCACAGCGCAAGTCTATCATCAAGGCGCACAACATGTGGTCGTCTATCATCGGCTCAGGGCTGACCATCGGCTTCGGTGGCTCGGTCGGTGCGGAGGCGCCTATTGTGCTCACGGGGGCGGCTATAGGCTCCAACCTTGCCAAACTATTCCGCTTGGAGCAGAAGACGATGATGTTGATGATTGCTTGCGGCGCGGCAGGAGCCATCGGTGGTATCTTCAAAGCCCCCATCGCAGGACTCGTCTTCACCCTTGAGGTGCTGATGATGGACCTGACCATGGCATCGGTGGCACCCTTGCTCATCTCTTCCGTTACCGCCACGGCTATCTCCTATATGGCGACGGGGCTCGACCCGATGTTCCCCCTCTCCACCTACGAGCCTTTCAGCGTGGCACGCATTCCGTGGTATCTATTGTTGGGTGTCGTCTGCGGATTGGTATCGCTGTACTTCACGCGGGGCATGAACCGCATGGAGCAATGGATGAAGCATAAAGTCGGTAACTTCTGGCTCAAGATACTCATTGGCGGCGTTACCCTTAGTATCCTCATCTTCCTCTTTCCCCCGCTCTATGGCGAAGGCTATGGCGTTATCACACAGTTGATTAACGGAGACTCGCTCTCGGCGATTGATAACAGTCCTTTCCAACTCCTCGGCACTTCCACATGGGTTATCATAGGCTACTTCACGCTCATCATCCTCTTTAAGATAGTGGCTTCGGTGGCTACCAACGGCGGTGGTGGCGTGGGCGGTATCTTCGCGCCCTCGCTCTTCATGGGTGCCCTCACGGGATTCGTTACCGCACGCATGCTCAACACCATCGGTGTCCTTGTCCCCGAGTCGAACTTCGCACTCGTGGGCATGTCCGGACTCATGGCAGGCGTCATGCACGCCCCCCTAACGGGTATCTTCCTCATTGCCGAACTCACCGGCGGATACCACCTCTTCATGCCGCTCATGGTGGTATCCGTCATCTCTTACCTCACCATCAAGATATTCGAGCCCCACAGCCTCTATGCCATGCGTCTCGCGCAGAAAGGCGAACTGCTCACGCACAACAAAGACCGCAATGTGCTCCCGCTCTTGAAGATGGACCAGACGCTGCCACCTTTATTGTCAAAG
>CAMFEN010000273.1 GCA_945949375.1 uncultured Bacteroidales bacterium
GAACTTCTCGTCGGTCAGCATACCGAATTGGATGAACATCTTCACGTCGTCCCATTTCTTCTCAAAGTTCTCGCGATCATTTTTGAAGAGTTCTGCCAACTTGTCAGCCACCTTTTTAGTGATATACCCGCTGATTTTCTTCACATTGTTGTCGCTTTGCAGGTAACTGCGGCTCACATTCAGCGGAATATCCGGCGAGTCAATCACGCCGTGGAGCAGCGTCAGGTACTCCGGCACGATGTTCTCCACCTCATCGGTTACGAACACTTGGTTGCAATAGAGTTGAATCTTATTGCGGTGCACATCGAGGTTGTTCTTGATTTTCGGGAAGTAGAGGATACCCGTCAAGTGGAAGGGGTAGTCCACATTCAGGTGGATATGGAAGAGGGGCTCGTCCATCTGCATGGGGTAGAGTTCGTGGTAGAACTTGTCGTAGTCCTCGTCGGTGAGGTCGGCGGGTTTGCGCGTCCATGCGGGCGAGACATTGTTGATGATATTGTCTTCCTCTGTCTCGACTTGCTTGCCGTCTTTCCACTCTTTCTTTTTGCCGAAGGCGATTTCCACGGGCAGGAACTTGCAGTATTTCTTCAGCAGTCCTTCGATGGTGGCGTCCTCTAAGTACTGCGCGAACTCATCGTCTATGTGCAGCACGATGTCCGTCCCGCGCTCAGCTTTGATAGTCTCCTCCATCGTGTATTCGGGATCGCCCTCGCAACTCCAGTGGACTGCCTTGGCGTCTTCTTGGTAGGACTGCGAGAAGATTTCCACCTTCTTCGCTACCATGAAAGCGCTGTAAAAGCCCAGACCAAAATGCCCGATGATGGCCTCCGCCTTGTCTTTGTATTTGTTCACAAACTCCTCGGCGCCGGAGAAAGCGATTTGGTTGATGTACTTATCCACCTCCTCTGCGGTCATACCGATACCGTGGTCTTGCACGGTCAGCGTCTTCTTGTCCTTGTCTAATAGTACGCGCACGCGCAGGTCGCCCAAGTCTCCTTTCACCTCGCCGACACTCGACAAAGTCTTCAACTTCTGCGTCGCGTCCACCGCGTTGCTGATTAACTCACGCAAGAAAATCTCGTGGTCGCTGTATAGGAACTTCTTGATAACAGGGAAAATGTTGTTGGAGGTTACTCCGATATTACCTTTACTCATAACGATATTATATATTTAACAATTTGACAATTTACTATTTGACAATTTGATATTTAGCAGGCGGGGACGCCTGAATACCCGGACAGGCAACCGGACAAGCATTCGCTTATAGTGATGTATCAAAAACCACGCCAAAGGCCGTTGGGGTATAGAAAAGCGACAGGGAACTGCCAAAATGTCAGTTCCCTGTCATATGCGGTGTAATACATTAACGTGAGCTCGGATTACGTTTCAAGGCACACACAATCGGCTCCACGTTCGTTTATATACTCACTTATCCTACCACTCCGCTGAATCCCATGAATGCCATGGCGAGCAAGCCGGCGGTGAGGAGAGCGATGGGCGTGCCTTCCATTGCCTTCGGAACTTTGTTCATGGACAACTGCTCGCGGATGCCGGCGAACAGCACGAGTGCGAGAGCGAAGCCGATAGCGGTGCAAACAGCATACCAGAGCCCTGTCCATAGGCTGGGGTCTGCGCCGCCGGGCAACTTATTCGCCAGCATCTCCGGCGTTGCCACGATGATAGCTACACCAAGGATACAGCAGTTGGTGGTGATTAGAGGGAGGAAGACACCCAGCGCCTGATAGAGCGCGGGGCTGATTTTCTTGAGTACAATCTCTATCATCTGTACCAGCGCAGCAATCACAAGGATGAAGACGATGGTCTGCAAGAAGCCCAAGCCGAAGCGATTGAGCAACATCTGCAGCAGGTAGGTCAGCAAGGTAGCCAATGCCATCACGAAGGTAACGGCAGCACCCATACCCAGCGCGGTATCTATCTTCTTACTTACCCCCAAGAAAGGGCATATTCCTAAGAACTGCGACAGCACTACATTGTTTACAAGGATAGCGCTAATAAATATCAATAGGTAAACCATAGTTTTTGCTTTTTATGGATGAAAGATAAAGGATGAAAGATGAAAGACTTATTACACTTGTTGATGAGATTTCAGAGTCGAAACTATTTAGTCTTTCATCCTGTGTCCTTAATCCTTTATCCTAAATCCTTATTTTTTCAGTTTGTTAACTAATGCCATCACGTATGCCAGTGCGATGAAGGCACCCGGAGCGAGGACGAAGACAAGCATGCCGTAGTTCTCAGGGAAGATAGCGAAGTCGAAAATCTTGCCCGTACCCAGCAGTTCGCGGATAGCGCCGAGGATAGTGAGCGCCAGCGTGAAGCCTATACCCATGCCGATGCCGTCCAAAGCCGACAGCCCTACGTTGTTCTTTGCTGCAAATGCCTCAGCACGCCCGAGCACGATACAGTTCACCACAATCAGCGGGATGAACAAGCCAAGTGCGTCATAGATAGCGGGCAAGTATGCCTGTACGAGCAGTTGCACCATGGTTACGAACGATGCAATCACCACGATGAAAGCGGGGATACGCACCTTATCGGGAATCAGGTTCTTCAGGAGAGAGATAACGATATTCGAGCAGATGAGCACCGCCGTGGTAGCAAGACCCATCGACATACCGTTGATGGCAGAGGTGGTAGTAGCCAGCGTAGGGCACATACCCAACACGAGAGCAAAAGTTGGGTTCTCGCGCAGAATGCCATTGGTTAGTGTTCTTAATGCTTTATTCAGAGTCTATTTGCCGATTTGACCATTTAACAATTTGAC
>CAMFEN010000274.1 GCA_945949375.1 uncultured Bacteroidales bacterium
GTATCGCGCTGTTCCTCAGCCATTTAGCACACAAAGGTTGCACCGTGAGCGAGCTGCGGGCTACCTACCCTAACTACTGTATTTCCAAGAACCGAATCGACCTCACTCCTGAGATTGATGTGGACGCCATCCTCGCTAAAGTGAAGGAACTCTACAAGGACGAGCGCGTGAACGACAAGGACGGCGTGAAGATAGACTTCGCGGACGGCTGGGTACACCTTCGTAAGAGCAACACTGAGCCGATTATCCGCGTCTATTCCGAGGCGGCAACTATGCAGGAAGCCGATGCTTTGGCAGGAAAGGTGATAGAGATTGTACATGCACTATGCTAATATAAAGGACGCGGTGCAAGCCGCGTCCTTTTTTAATAATACCAATTGTAATTTATGGAAATAGTTATCACAAACGACGACGGTTGGGGCACAGGCGGGCTTTTGACCTTGATAGATGAGATGCGCCAAATAGGGCATGTTACCGTGGTGGCACCTGACAGTCCCCGTAGCGGGCACGGCGCTTGCATCAGCGTTACCAAAGAACTGCGGTTACAGCATATCATGCACGAGGATGGACTGGATGTCTATACCTCCAACGGTACCCCTGCCGACTGCGTGAAGTTGGCACTGGAGGTGCTCTTCGTGGGCAGGAAGGTAGATTTGCTCGTCAGCGGAATCAACCACGGCAACAACTGCTCGGTCAACATCGTCTATTCCGGTACTATGGGTGCTTGCTTTGTAGGCGCGGAGCATGGTATTCCCGCCATTGGTTTCTCGCTTGACGACCATGCTATGGAGGCGGATTTCGAGTATTTCAAGCCGCATATCCTGCCCATTACGCAGATGCTCTTGCAGCGCGGGTTTGTGCGCAACGAGTGTGTGAACGTGAATGCTCCTGTTGGGAAGATTGTCGGCACGAGATGGTGCAGACAGTGTGCAGGACATTGGGAGAAAGAATTCCTCACCCACACCGATGCCAATGGCAACACATTCTACACGATGACGGGGCAGTATGTGAACGAGGAGCCCGATGCCGAGGACACCGATATGTGGGCACTGGCACACGGATATATCAGTATTCAGTCGGTCAGCATTGACCTCACACGCGATGGAACGGTTTGATAAGTTGTGGATAGGCATACTCATCGGATTGCTCCTTCCTGCGGCTTTCGGGATTGGCTACATCGAGACCATGCACCTCTGGACGGCGCTGGAGACGTTGCGCTACGGCGTCAGCGGCGTTTGGAGCAAGTTACTGTTGGTCAGCGTCTTCCCTAATCTGGCATTGGTTTTCCTATTCTACACCACCGAGACTTGGCGGCTGAGCAAAGGCATCCTCATCGGGGCTCTACCCTACATGATAGCCAGCATCATCGTTTCTCTCTAAACTATGCGGTATTTTCTGATAGCAGGCGAGGCGTCGGGTGATTTGCACGCGGCGCGTTTGATAGAGGAGTTGCGCAAGCGCGACTCCGCGGCGTCTTTCACGGGCTTGGGCGGCGACAAGATGCTTGCCGAGGGCTGTGAGATTCTCGTGCACTACCGCGAGATGGCATATATGGGCATCGTTGCCGTGCTGCAGAACCTCCGCAAGATTCGCACGAACCTGCATACCGCCAAAACATCCCTGCTCCGTGAGAAGCCCGATGTGCTCGTGCTGATTGACTATCCCTCTTTCAACCTGAAGATAGCCGCCTTCTGTCGCAAGCACCTGCCCGCCACGAAGATTGTTTACTATATCCCGCCGAAGGTGTGGGCGTGGAAGACATGGCGCGTGCATAAGATTGCCCGCCTATGCGATGAAGTGCTGGGTATCTTCCCCTTCGAGCCGGCGTTCTACGCCCGCTACGGCTACCGCTGCCGCTATGTGGGCAACCCCACGGCGGAGGAGATCGTCCAATGGAAGACCCTACACGCAGGCGAACTGCCCCGCGAACATATCATAGCTATCCTCCCTGGCTCGCGAAAAGGCGAAATCAGCAAGTGCCTACCTACGATGCTTGCTGCCGCCAAGGTAGTGGCGGACAGGATAGCGGCACAGAGGAGTGAGTCGTATCGGATAGTGGTAGCAGGTGCGCCAGGGATAGACGACAGTTTCTATGCACCTTACCTCCGCGACACAGATATATGCCTCACTCGAGACACTTACCGATTGGTGTCGCAAGCCGCAGCGGCGGTCGTCAACTCGGGCACTGCAACGCTGGAAACCGCCTTGTTGGGATGCCCGCAGGTAGCAGTGTATCACATCGCTTGCAGCAAGCACCTGATGTGGCTCAAGCCCCTCGTCTTCTCCATACCCTACTTCACGCTGGTAAACCTGATTGCCGAAAAGGAAGTGATAAAAGAGTTGGTTGGCGGCTATTTCACCCAAGCCAACATGGAGCAGGAACTGACCCGTCTCCTGACGGATACCGCCTACCGACGTTGCATGCTGACTGCCTACAAAGACATCACACTTCGCTTAGGGTCCATCCCTGCTGCGCAAAACGCAGCACATATCATCACCGCTGCTCAGAAGACACTCCAATAATCCCCCCTTTTTTTTGTTCGATTTCCGCCGATTGCATTCCTTGCACAGCATCTGGCAGTTGCTCGCTATCGTCCGCCCGCCTTTCGACCACGGCGTGATGTGGTCGGCGTCTATCTCCTCTATCTCAAAATGCCGTCCGCAGGCGGAGCAGATGCCTTGTTGCCGCTCATACACCTCGCGCCGCGTGTTGCCGTCGAACGCGCGGATGCCGAGGCAATGCGCACATAGTAGGCGGCGTAATGTTTGCCGTAGGTTATTCA
>CAMFEN010000275.1 GCA_945949375.1 uncultured Bacteroidales bacterium
GTTGGCAATCTCTATTGGTACGAGCCACGGTGCATACAAGTTCACGCCCGAGCAGTGCACCCGCGACCCAAAGACCGGTCGTTTAGTGCCTCCTCCCTTGGCATTCGATGTATTGGACGCTATCATGGAGCAACTGCCGGGCTTCCCCATCGTGCTGCACGGCTCGTCCAGCGTACCACAAGAGTATGTGGATATGATTAACCAATACGGAGGCAAGTTGCCCGACGCAGTAGGTATCCCCGAGGAGCAACTGCGCAAGGCTGCAGCCAGCGCCGTTTGCAAGATTAACATCGACTCCGACAGCCGTCTTGCCTTCACCGCTGCTGTTCGCAAGGTGTTCTGGGAGAAGCCGGGTGAGTTCGACCCGCGTAAGTACTGCGGTCCCGCTCGCGACCTGATGACCGAACTGTACAAGCACAAGATTATCAATGTGCTGGGCTCTAACGGCAAAGCAGAATAAGATACAAATACAAAATGCCAAAGCGGCTGCCTGATAATTTATGTCAGGTAGCCGCTTTGGCAATATAGCATTGCAAAACGAACCGGTAAATAAGTAGGCTTGATTTATTGGTTTATAAAGGTACTATCTTTCCCGACTAATCCAAAGCCAACAAAGAATTAATGAATAATTAAATGTCAATCATACGATAAAATTCTTACACATCTATTATATGCTAATCATTTCAAGTACTTTTTATCTATTTTTTGCTAACTATATTATACAAAAGCATATTTATTCGTCAAAATGTAAACTTTATTTGCATATTTCATCAAAAAGTTGTATCTTTGCGCCGTTTTTTAATGGTATATCTACAAAAATTACCGATTAGTCTCGTTTTGATTTCTAACGCTAAACCTTCTTGAGACTATGCCGCAACCAATTGAGAGCCCATATTATACACATTCCCAACATCCCGTCTCTAATGCGGTTGGAACTGTTATGCCTACCTATTCGTATAATCAACAGTTCACACCTTTTCACACCACTTCCTCATATCGGTCTAATCAAATAGTTTCTTCTGCGGGGGAATACAAGAAGACGGCTACGATGAATCTGGAAGATGGTTGGGAGGCTTTATCCCCGTGTGCTGTGCCGATGACCTCGGTTTCTTCGATGACTTCGGTTGTTTCTTCTTCGCGCTCTGCTTCGGAAGAATCCGCTGCCGAGGGCGTTATGGCGTGCATTTCCCCCTTCCGATCAACCTCAGCGTATATGTCTTGTGTTTCGGATAACGGTATGTGGGCGATGGTAACCGCGGTCCGGACATCCGGCTCCGCCGCAATGGCACAAACAACAGCGGCTGCATATGCCGCGCAAAGCCCCGCCTTGGCTGCTTCGACAACGCCTGCGCGCAGCATTGATATGGCGAACATCATCAATTTCTACACCACCGCCGAAGATATCATGGCGGAGAAACTATCGTGGGGAGAAACGCAAATCACTACCTATGGTCGCCCCGACGACGGACCTTCTATCGGGGAGTTAACCCCCGTCGGCGATGCCATATTGCCGTTCATGGCTTGTGTGATTACCTACGCAATCTATAAGATACGAAGAAAGATTAACCTTAAAAAAGCGAGAACTTTATGAAGATGAGTTGGTTAAAGAGAATAGCGAGTGTGCTGCTGATGGCTATGTCGGCGTCTATGCAAGTGTATGCACAAACGCCGGATCCCGCGCAGCAGGTTGCGTTGGATGCGTTATATAATGCTTTGCCCGACGATACGATTACGCTGTCCTATTCCAATGATAGCAAAACGTACTATTTCTTGTCGGCGAATGGCATCGGCGTGCAGGGAGCAACCGCTGTGGAAGGAAAACTGGCACTATGGAAAGTGCAAAAAGAAAACAATTATGGTTTCCGCTTGCAGAATGTAGGGAATGAAAAATGGCTGTTGATAGAACAAGGTAAAGGACAAAGCACAACATTTAAGTATGTTGATGCCTACCAACTAAGTACAGTGCTGTATGTAACCAATCCGAAAGAGCCTTACGCCTATCCGACCAAAGGACGCGGCTACGCTAGTGTATATTATGGTGCAAGCGATAGATACTACTTGTTCTATGATGGGGGGACTAATACGTGGACAGCGAAAAAGGACGAGAAAAACCCCCTGCGCATCGAGCGGTGGTCGCAGCATGACTCCGCATGGCTGGTTATAGAACCTGACCACGATATAATCACTTTTCCTTTTGTGCGGGAGAGGAATGGGAATAGCCAACCGCAGAATTTGACCTATACCACCAAGAAATGGACAGAGTCGTATCTCTATAATGTGCCGGAGAAGACGGAAAGTAGTACTTTCTCGAAGATCCAGTTACAGAGTGCCACTTCCACGCCTATCGCTACATCTCAACCAAGCATCAAATGGGGATTAAGCGATGGAACGGTTACTACTTTGCCCGATGCCTTGGTAGCCAACGATGGCGAGACCCACATAGAGACCACGGGTAGAGAAATGATGAGAATCTCAACTCCTGTTTCTACTAATGACGATAAGAAATGGAGCATCACCATAGAGACCATAGGCGAAAGCCCCATCAACCTAAAAAGAGACGGCAAGTATGTGGATTTCGTAGATAACATCGTAGCCACGGTTACCGACGGCACCCTCACCGCCACCCACCGCCAAGCAGTAACACGCCGAGCAGGACACTATCTCTCGGAGGATAGCCTCTATGTGCAGTTGACCCCCTCCACTTACCTCTTCGACAAAGCAGAAAAAACCATCCCCTTCACAACGACCATAGAGTTAATTACCGGCGGCAAATGGCTCGG
>CAMFEN010000276.1 GCA_945949375.1 uncultured Bacteroidales bacterium
CGGGCACCTTGGCTGCTACCTTGGGTAACGCCTCTATGCTGGTGGAGACCAATGATATTATGGCCTCGGATGTGCTCTGTGCAGCAGTGGATATCACATCACCGGCGACCTTACATGCTGCGATGGACTCACTGGATGCGACTGTGCATGCTCCGCGGCTGACGGCGTATGCGGCTTACGACACCCGCGATACAACGGCAATCCCGACCCTTGAAGCAAGCCTTGCCTTTGCGGACTTGCAGGCAGTCTATACCGATATTCATGCGCACTTAAAAGGGTCGTCTCTATCTGCTAAGGTCAGCCGCACCAAGCGGGATAAGTCTGCGCCAAGGCTCTCTGCCGCGCTGGCGACGGCGGGTGTGCAAGCCGAGATAGGGAAAGACATCGCGGTTATTACCGATAGCCTGTGTTTGGAAGCCGCTGCGCGCTACAACAGCAAGGGCGATAACCTACTGCTGCAGTGGAACCCGAGGCTGAACATATCGCTGAACAACGGCGTGGCGCAACTGCCAGACATGCTCCCGATGCCCGTCTATATCCCGCAGATTACTTTCGCCTATTCGAACAAACAGTGCGAGATAGCGCAGTCGCAGATACGGCTGGGCAACTCCGATTTCGCGCTGTCGGGAGAGGTAAAAAACATCGGCAAGTGGATGCGCAAGAAAGCAGTGCTGGAGGGAGAGTTGAATTTCGTGTCGGAGAAGACA
Source organism: uncultured Bacteroidales bacterium (assembly GCA_945949375.1). Taxonomy (GTDB): domain Bacteria; phylum Bacteroidota; class Bacteroidia; order Bacteroidales; family Paludibacteraceae; genus Colicola. Next base: position 708 of record CAMFEN010000276.1, read on the forward strand.
GATGTGAACGAGTTGTTGGCGCTGTTCTCTGCGGAAGAAGATGTTCCTGCGGATACTGCTATGGTGCGGTCTCCTGACAGCAGCTCCTTGAATGCTGAGAATGATGCTTTGACCGCAGGCGAGACGCCTGCGTCCCCAGAAGTTGCTTCGGAGGAGGCGGAGCCGTTCCTTGTGCCGAAGGATATAGACTTGGCACTGAACACGCATATCAAGGAGGCGCGTTTCTTCGATGAAACAGCGCACAACCTGAAAGGACGTATCTACGTGCGCAATGGTATTTTAGTTTTAGAGGAAGTCGGCTTCGTGTGCGATGCAGCGCGAATGCAACTCACCGCAATGTACAAGACCCCGCGTCGAGACCATATCTACGTTGGGTTCGACTACCACATGCTGGACGTGGATATCCATGAGCTGATACACCTCATCCCGCAGATAGACTCGATGATGCCGATGCTACGTTCCTTCAAGGGGAAGGCGGAGTTCCACCTCGCGGCGGAGACCTTCACGAATGCAAAGTACGAGTTGAAGCCTTCTACTATCCGCGGCGCGGCAAGTCTCTTTGCCAAAGACCTCGTAGTGCTTGATAATGAGACCTTCAGCAAAATCTCCAAACTGCTCCTATTCAACAAGAAGACCGAAAACAAGATAGACAGTATCTCCGCCGAGATGACGATATACAAGAAGGAGATAGATGTGTATCCGCTGTGCGTCTCGCTTGACAACTACATGGTAGCGTTAGGTGGACGGCATAACCTTGACATGACGTTCAACTACGATATCAACGTGCTCTCGCCCATCTACTTAGGGGTGAACGTATCGGGTAACTTGGATGACCTGAATATCAAACTGGCGAAGTGCAAGTACGCCCAAGACTTCAAGCCACTTTTCCATAGAAAGGTAGATACACAGACGGCGGAATTACGGGCGATGATACGTAAATCGATGCAGAAGAACGTAAAGCCGGAGACCACAGAGCAATAAACTTTACCGTATAATTGTTCGTGGATTTATTCATCAATTATTTGCATATAACGTAATTTTAACCAATGTTATCTATGAATAATCCTCTATTATCCATATTGTGCGCAGTTGCTATGCTTTGCGCAAGCATTCATACGCAAGCGCAGACTTTCCTGCCGGAGGAGGATGCTCCTATCGTGCAACGATTCTATCCTTCGATATCCAGCCGCTTTGGCAAGGCACAGCAAACACAAGTGCAACGCAAGCGTAGCGAGGCTGGAGCAACTCTCCCGCCGAAAGGGCTTCTGCTTTTGGTGCAGTTCAGCGACACAGCGTTCTTCACCCCCAATCCTCATTCGGCGTTCGACTCGCTGGCAAACAGCATTGACTATACTTATAACGGAGCTACAGGCTCCGCCCGCGAGTATTTCCGTGCACAGTCCGACGGGCAGTATGTCCCTGATTTTAAGGTGGTAGGTCCAATAACTCTCCCCCACCCGATGGCGTACTACGGCAAGAATGATTCAAAAGGCTACGACCTGTACCTTGCGGACTTTGTGATCGATGCCTGCTTGGCGGCAAAGGATTCGGTGGACTGGACGCAGTTCGATAGCGACAACGATGGCTTTGTAGATTTGGTGTTCCTCCTATATGCCGGATACAGCGAGGCAGACAGCCATATCACCAACACCATTTGGCCCTGCAAATGGGACTTGCCAAGCGCACTATATAGTGGCTACACCAACCAAGAGACCTACTATTACCATTGGAATGAAACGACAGGAAAAGAGGACTACTACTTGCCGACTTTCAGCGGCAAGATGGTGAATAAGTTCGCTTGCTCCAACGAGTGGACATACCGTTGCAACTGTCGGTGCGGCATCGGCACTTTCGTCCATGAGTTCAGCCATGCTCTCGGACTCCCCGACTACTATGTTGCAGATAGCAATAGTAATAAAAACTATACTCCCGGTTCGTGGTCGCTCATGGGGTATGGCAACTACGTCAATAATGGCAATACACCTCCTAACTATAGCGTTTACGACAAGTACTATCTCGGCTGGGTAACGCCGACTTTCCTCTCTACCAGTCAGCAGG
>CAMFEN010000277.1 GCA_945949375.1 uncultured Bacteroidales bacterium
ATACGAGATCGGGACGGGTGACTGGAGTTCAGACGTGTGCTCTTCCGTCTTCTACAACAAACCCAATCAGCAGGGCATGTTCCAACATTTCTATGCCATTGCCGAAGCCTCACCGCTACCTATTATCTTATATAATGTACCCGGGCGCACGGGCGTGAACCTACTGCCGGAGACGGTGGCAAGGCTCTATAAAGCCATTCCGGAGAAGATAATCGGTGTGAAAGAAGCGAGCGGAAAATTAGAGCAGATAAAGCGACTGCTTGAGATAATGCCCAAGGAGTTTATGGTAATTTCAGGGGATGATAAGTACGCTTGCGAACTGATGGAGGCGGGTGCCAAAGGACTTATCTCCGTGGCAAGCAACGCCTTCCCCGAGGACTTCCGCACCATCGTATATGAGAAAGACGCGGCATTGGCTGCGCGATACAAGCAACTGGTTCACCTATTGTTTGCCGAAGGTAGCCCCGCGGGTATCAAGTGCGTCCTTGCAGAAAAAGGCTTAATTAGCAATACGCTTCGCCTCCCATTAGTCCCCTGCACGCCACTACTCCAGCAAGAAATCCACGAAGAATTGGCGGTAATTTCGCATCCATAAAGATGCATTGCAACGCAAAAAAGCACTTTACTACACTTTTTCTTGCAAAAAATAACGCAAAAATTTGCACATATCAAAAAAAAGCAGTACCTTTGCGCTCGATTTCGTAATAAGAATCGAAAACCGATACACTCGGGATGGTTTTGTCCAATGGTATAAAGGCTATTACGTCAGATTTTGGTTCTGAAAATCTTGGTTCGATTCCAGGTTGGACAACAAAGAAGGCGGTCAAGTGCCGCCTTTTTTAACGAAAGTGTGATGGGATACGGGCAGCCACACCAACGAATCTTCTCTGCCCCATATTGAGTAACACAAATTATTATCTAATGAAAACATTCGAATTGACCGGCACACTCCGTTCGGAGTTCGGCAAGAAGGCAGCGAAAGCCTTTCGTGCACAAAACTTGGTTCCCTGCAACCTCTATGGCGTAGGCAACAACACCACTTTCACGGTTACTACTGCTGATGTGCGTCCGATGATCTACACCCCCGACACGCTGATTATCCTGCTCACCATCGGTGACAAGAAGGCTACGGCTGTTGTAAAAGAAATGCAGTTCCACCCCCTGAGCGGCGATGTGCTCCATATCGACTTCCTTGAAGTTACCGAGCAGAAGCCCGTTACCGTAGAGATTCCTATCCAACTGACTGGACACGCAGAAGGTGTGAAAGCCGGTGGTAAGTTGTCGCAAGCTATGCGCAAGATGAAGGTGAACGGTATCTATACCCAGTTCCCTGACCGCGTAGTAGTGGACGTTACTTCTCTCGGTTTGGGCAAGAAGATTGCTGTAAGCGATGTTCACATAGAAGGTCTGACGATGATGAATCCGAAAGACGCTTGTGTAGCAGAAGTGAAAGCAACACGCCAAAGCGCGAAAGCATAACTCAAAAGGAGCGTCAAACGACGCTCCTTTTTAATTATGAGGGTATTGGAATTGAGTTTCAGAGCATGGGCACTCATAATTCTTATCTCCGCTACGCTCCGAACGATTTTTTCATAATTCTTAATTCGTAATTTATCTATGAAGTACTTAATCGTAGGACTTGGCAATATAGGCGATGAGTACGCCGACACGCGCCACAACATCGGCTTCATGATGCTCGATGCCTTTGCCGATGCCCAAGGCACCACATGGGCTGACAAGCGTTATGGCTTTGTGGCGAAGTGTCGCGTGAAAAATGCAGAGATGATATTGCTCAAGCCCAGCACCTATATGAACCTTAGCGGAAACGCTGTGCGCTACTGGTTGCAGCAAGAGAAAATCCCAGTGGAGAACATGCTCGTACTCGTGGACGACCTGAATCTTCCTTTCGGAACCATCCGCATTCGCAAGCAGGGTAGCAATGGCGGACACAATGGCTTGGGCAACATACAGTCCGTTCTCGGCACAGAGAACTACGCCCGAGTACGCTTCGGCATAGGAAATAACTTCAGCCGAGGGGCGCAATGTAACTTCGTGCTCGGTAAATGGACGAATGAGGAGCAGAAACTGCTGCCCGAGCGGCTTAAGGTAACGTCCGAAATCATCCCCTCTTTCTGCTTGCAAGGTATCGACCGCACCATGAATCTATATAATGGAAAGTAGCCACAATGGAAGTTCGAGTAGATAAATATCTCTTTGCCATGCGCCTATACAAGACGCGCACTATCGCCGCCGATGCCTGCAAAAAAGGGCGTGTTACGATGGGTGGCACAACGCTAAAGCCTTCGCGCACTTTCCATGTAGGCGATGTTTTCTCCGTCCGCAAGGGACCTATCACCTACACCTACCGCGTCTTGCAACTCTGCGAAAACCGCGTGGGGGCAAAGTTGGTGCCCGACTATCTGCGCGATCAGACGGCGCCCGAGCAGTTGGAACTCTTGGAGTTGGCAAAGATGGCGGGGGCGAGCGGTCGCGACCGAGGCACGGGAAGACCCACAAAAAAAGACCGCCGCGACATAGAGACCTTTATGAGCGACGACTACCTGCTCGATAAGTTCGATTTTGATGAAGAGGATGATGAAGATGAAGAATAAACGAGACAATATAGCCGAGTACATCCTATGGATTTGGCAGTTGGAAGACTACTTGCGGGCGTTCCCCAGTGTTGCGATCGATAACGAAAGCCCCTCGCCCGATATGCGATTTCTTGCCGAGCTGAGGGAGATGATGCACCGC
>CAMFEN010000278.1 GCA_945949375.1 uncultured Bacteroidales bacterium
GGATAAGGTACCGGCATTCTCGGGCGGCGCAATGCGCGCACCACAAGCCAAGCGCCTGCAACAATAAACGGTATGCTAAGCAGCTGACCCATGTCCATGCCGCACGATGCCCGCAAAGCAAGTTCCCATGGTTCCTGCACATTCTTCAAAAATTCAATTACAAACCGAGGCACGAAGATTCCTAAGAGGAACACTCCAAAAATCATTCCCTCGCGCTCGCCCTCGTTGCGGCGCCAGTATAGCCACAAGCACACGCCAAACAGCAGCAGGTAGCAAAACGCCTCGTAGAGCTGCGTGGGGTGGCATGCCGCTCCGTGCTCAACTATGCGGTCGGGGCAATAGAGCGTCCACCACTCCATTGAGCGCACAAACTTCATGCCCCACGGCAACGAAGTTGGTCCACCGAAAATCTCGCTGTTCATCAGGTTACCAAAGCGAATCATAGCAGCTACCAAGCCCACCGGCACCACCAGGCGGTCGAATGTCCATAGCATAGGTTTGTGCGTCACGCGGCGCGAATAGAAATACACGGCAATGATGATGCCTATGGTTCCGCCATGGCTCGCCAAACCGCCGTGCCACACCTTGAGTATCTCACCCAGATGGTCCTTATAGTAAGCCCAATCGTAGAAAAACACATGCCCAAGTCGGGCGCCAACCACAGTGGCTACGATGGTGTAGATGAGCAGGCTGCCCACCCAGCTCTCGGGATAACCCTCGCGCTTGAATATGCGGCAAACCATCTCATATCCAACGAGAAAACCTATGGCAAACATCAAGCCATACCATCGCACCGAAATGCTTCCTATGCCGAACATCTCAGGGTCGGCTGTCCATGTTATGTAATTGAGCATCTTTTTTCTTTCAAAAATTTGTTTTTTGTTATATCTCGACAAAATTACTATTTTTCTGCCACACCTCAGCCTACACCGGCATTTTTTTACTGCCTCACCGCCCTCAATCGGCAAAAATCGCTCTTATTTGTCGTAAAAATTTTTAATTAGTTGTTCGCCTTTTCATTGCTTGGGGTATTAAATAGCAGAAAGGGCAACGAAGCCCAACAAATTATTAACTAAAAAAATTTTTTACATTATGAAAAATTGGTTCAAGAACAAATCTGCTGCGAAGAAGGCGCTGAAACAAGCTTGCGAAAAAGCTCGCAAAGACGAAAGCCTCGTGCGAAAGGCCTATAGTGTCCTGGGGATTTAATAGTATGACTCTTCATCTACAGTGTGGCAAAAAACATCCAATAACTGGTGATTAGAGAGCTTTTTCTATTTTCAAAGAGAGAACTTTGCAATATATCATTTAATATATAAAAGTGCATTATCTTGCACTAAAGCTTGGATATTTAAAAGAAACCATATATTTTTGCATCAAAAAGTGTAATATATTGCACCATGAAGTACGGAGAATTAATAAAGGAACGAAGGACTGTATTGGGATTGACCCAACAGGACTTGGCGGATTATACGGAACTTAGCTTGCGTATAATCAAAAGTGTAGAATCAGAGAAAGGGAACCCATCATTGAAAACTTTGGAAAAGATTGCACGGGTTCTTGGCTTGGAGTTGATTATGAGAGTTAAAATCATTAATGGATAATGAGACAAGCATTAGTTTTAGCAAATAAGATAGTTGCGGGCACGCTAACCGAAACAGATGACATGCGTTATATTTTCAAATATGACGATGCATATCTTATCAATCCCGAATTGCGTGCAATTTCACTGGCTTTTCCTAAACGAAAGGAGGAGTATGTTTCTAATGAGCTATTTCCCTTCTTCTACAATATGCTCTCTGAAGGTGCCAACAAGGCAACCCAGTGCATGACATTGAAAATAGATGAAAAAGATTCATTCGGTTTATTATTAGCAACAGCAAAGCACGATACGATAGGTGCTATAACAATAGAGAAATTATGAGAACGATAGATGTTTGCCCTGGCACACTTGCACCGGGATTCAATACATATAGTCCTACTTGCCTACGAAAAGTATTTGGAGGCAAAAAGGTTAGTCACATTATGGACCTATCGATAAACGACGACACAGGAAGTGAGATTGTTGCATCTATAAACAAAATATCTATCTCTGGCGTACAAGAGAAAATATCTGCAATAATCCGGAAAGGCAAAATCATAATTACCCCTGATGGAGAGTTCGGGCGATATATCATAAAGCCTATTCCTGAATATAGAAACCTTCGCTTCAGACATAATATTCCTGCCAATGAGCATCTGACCATGCAGATTGCAAACCAGGTGTATAAAATCAATACGGCTGCGAATGCTCTTGCCTTTTTTGCAGATGGCAACCCTTTTTACATAACTAAGAGGTTTGACTACAAAGCAGATGAATCTAAAATTAGGCAAGATGATTTTGCTTCTATTGCCGGAAAAACCGAAAGAAACAGCGGAAGCGACTTTAAATATTCTGGTAGCTATGAGGACATAGCAAAGCTCCTGAAGCAAAATGTTTCTGCATGGCAAGTTGAGATGGTTAAGTATTTCACGCTTGTTGTCTTCAATTATCTGTTCAGCAATGGCGATGCCCACCTGAAAAACTTCTCACTACAAGAGACCGATGGCGGAGACTATGTATTGACTCCTGCATACGATTTGATGAACACCTCTATACATGTCGATGACGGAGACTTTGCCCTGCACGACGGGCTGATTCCCAAGTCAGAATACTCAGATGTATATGCGAGAACAGATCGGAAGAGCACACGTCTGAACTCCAGTCACCCGT
>CAMFEN010000279.1 GCA_945949375.1 uncultured Bacteroidales bacterium
GATAGCCGAAGCATGTCCTCGCCCACGTACGCGAGGACATGCTTCGGCTATCCCCTGAGGACGCACCACGCATAGAGGAGTTCATCCGCCTCGTCCGCATTTATCGCGACACGGTCATCATCACCGACAAACCCTTTGAGCAGTACTCGCTTTGGGAGAAAGCCCAACTCATCTACGCCATGCGGCATATCGGAAAAGCCCACCGCACATACGCCAAGATGAGCATTGCCCAATATGCCGAGCAGTTCCGGCACCCGCTCATCCGCAAATTCTTGCAGGCGTATTTCCCCGTTCATTACAATGTGTCTTCCCTCTTTTTCGTCTTCGGTATCTTCACCGATGGCAATGCCGACCTGCCTGCCGATGGCAGCCGAGGCATGGTAGAGCGCATGGTCAGCCGATACCAATCCTTGGGCGGCGTGCTGCAGACAGGATGGGAGGCCGAGCGGGTGAACATCGTTAACCACAAAGCCGTCTCCGTTACCTTCCGCAACGGGCAGACGGTAGAGGCAGACTATATCATCCTTGCCTGCGACCTCCACCATACCATCACCCGCCTGCTGCCCGTGGGCTATATGGATAAGTATATGTACGAGCGCTTCATCGCGCACCCCGAGAAATACCCCACTTACAGCAGCGTGAATCTTTATTTCGCCGTCAACCATCGCACCACCACCATCCCCGAAGCGCGCATCCTCGACTTGACGGGTCTCCACATCAACGATAAGCCCATCCCCTACGCATTCCTCAAACATTTCAACTACGAGCCCTCTTTCGCGCCCGCTGACACCACCCTCCTGCAAGTGCTCATCACCCAGTACGCCGACGATTTTCAGTATTGGCAGCAGTTGCGCACCGACAACTACCAAAACTATCGCACAGAGAAAGGCGTTCTTGCGCAGGCGGTGGCAGAATGTCTCACACGCACTTTCCCCGAGTTGCAAGACTGCCTGACGGTATTAGATGTGTGCACCCCTGCCACCAACAGCCGTTTCTGCAACGCCTACCAAGGAGCGTATATGAGTTTCTCGCTTACGCCCTACAACAAGAAAGTAACGCACGACGGGCGTCTGCGCGGGCTTCGCAATGTCTATCTCGCGGGGCAATGGCTGCAAGCCCCGGGGGGGCTGCCTAACGCCGCTGTAACCGGCAAGTTCGCCGTACAACGCCTGCTCCACGACCACACCATGGAGCGACCTATAGACCGTACCTCCTTGAAAAAGCAGGCGGGGACGCCTGCGATCCCGGACAAAAAAAAGCTGCCAGACTAATCGTTGGGCAGCTTTTTTGTAAGGGGAAAGTTTCAGCGAGTTATTACTTCGCTTGTGCTTTCTTTGCTTTGCGGGTCTCTATCGCCTTTGTGATGTCGTAGGAGATGGGGGCTGCGATGCAGATGGAGGAGTAAGTACCTACCAGCACACCGAGGAGCAATGCGAAGACGAATCCGCGGATAGTCTCACCGCCGAAGCAGAAGATAGCCAGCAATACCACCAACGTACTCATTGAGGTGGAGAAAGTACGGCTGAAGGTAGCGTTGATAGCGTTGTTGATGTTCAACGCGCGGTCGCGCTTCGGATAGAGGTTATTGTTCTCACGGATACGGTCGAAGATGACCACGGTATCGTTGATAGAGTAACCGATAACAGTCAAGATAGCCGCGATGAAGGATTGGTCAATCTCCATGGAGAAAGGCATTACCTTCCACAAGATAGCGTATAGACCGAGGATAATCACTGTATCGTGTGCCAAAGCCGTGATAGCGCCTACGGAGTATGCGAAGTTGCGGAAACGCAGCAAGATATAGAGGAAGATACCGATGAGCGCGGCGATAATCGCCCAAATAGCACTCGTAGTGATATCGTCTGCAATAGCAGGTCCTACCTTCTGCGACTGCATGATACCAATCTCAGGATTGATCTCCGTGGAGACAAACTCTGCCTTGGTGATGTTCTCGCTCAGGTACGGCTTGCAGCCCTCGTAGAGGAGTGCTTCAATCTGGTCATCCACGTTCTCACCATCCTCCTGAATGAGGTAGTTGGTGGAAACACGCACTTGGTTTGCCTCGCCGATGGTAATCACATTCAGCGAGAAAGTCTCATCGCCGGTGAGTTGTGCTTTGAAGACGTTATCCAGCGACTCGCGTACCTCCTGCGTATTCACAGGCTGCTCGAAGCGAACGATGTAGTTGCGACCACCGGAGAAGTCGATACCCAAGTTGAGTTTACCAAAGATATGCGGCTCCAGACCGAGGCAACCTACTACTACCAACACGGCAGAAAGGATATAAGTTACCTTGCGGGCTTTCACGATATCTGCCTTGGTATTCTGCAAGAAGTTTGCAGTAATCTTGGTGGTGAAACTCAGTTCCTTAGCGGAGTCTTTCTTCGCGTAGTCTTCGAGCAACAGACGTGTGATGAACACAGCCGTTACGAACGAAGAGATGATACCAATCATATAGGTAACGGCGAAGCCCTTGATAGGACCAGTACCGAAGATCGCCAAGATAGCACCCGTCAGGAAGGAGGTAACATTCGCATCGACGATGGCGGAGATAGCCCCCTTATAACCATCTTCGATGGCGCGTCGCATACCCTTACCGCTCTTCATCTCCTCTCGGATACGCTCGTAGATAAGCACGTTGGCATCGACCGCCATACCCATGGTCAGCACAATACCTGCGATACCCGGCAGGGTGAGCACTGCGGAGAAGGAAGCCAAGATACCTA
>CAMFEN010000280.1 GCA_945949375.1 uncultured Bacteroidales bacterium
TATCAGACGCCATCGCATTGCCTGCCCCTACCACGTGCGCCACTTCGTGCAGCGTCGCACCGGTGTAGATACCTACCTGCTGCTCATCCAAACCGACCATGAGTCCGGCGCGGTAGGCGATGGGGTAGAGGAACATCGCAATAGTGCCGAAGATGACCACCGTAGATACGGCTACCGCCGTCTTGTGGCTCTCTGGCTTGACCACTGCCTCTGCACCCAGCACGGCTGCCGCACCGCAGATAGCACTACCCGTGGCGGTCAGCAGCGTGGTCTCTTTGTCCATCTTCAGCAGTTTGCCTAACCAAATGCCCAAGAAGATGGTTACCGCTACCACGATGATATCTATCACTACCGCGGGCAGACCCACTGCCACAATGTCCTGAAAGGTCAGGCGGAAACCATAGAGTACGATACCCGTGCGCAATAGGGTCTTTGAACAGATTTTCATGCCTGCGCCCCATGAAGCAGGCACATGGGCTTGCTCGGGTAAATTGGCATAGACCATACCGAGCAAGATACCTACGATGAGGGACGAGAAAGACAAGGCTTTCACAGCAGGAATCTCCGCAATGAACCATGCAGCGATAGATAGAATAGCGATAAAAAGGATGCCGAAGATAGCGTTTTTGGTTTGTTGTTTCATATTGAGATTAAATGAGTTATCGGAGTATTCGGAGTATTCAGGAAACTACAAGTCGTCGGTATGCCGAATGATGTAGTAGGGCACATCCAATGCTTGAATCTCCTGTTCGTAGCGGTGGAAGAGTTGCAGGCGCATCTCGTCGCTGCCGTTCTCGCGCGTGGGGTCGGGTATCCAAGGGATATCGGGGTAGGTGAGCAGGTAGGTGTCCATCTTGTACTGCTGCATAGCACTCAGCAGCCAGTCGGGGGCCGCCCCATAGACATAGTCGAACCACACGCGGGTAACGATGAGCTCGGTGTCGAAGAAAACCACATTGCAGTTAGACCACTTCGTTGTTTGACCGCTTCGCTGTTTGACCGCTTCGCTGTTTGACCGCTTTGCTGTTAGACCACTGCCCACTGCCCACTGCCCACTATCTACTGCTTTTATCTGCTCTATCTGCGTGCGGGCGATGTGGCAGACATCTTCGTAGGTGTAGGGGCGATGTAGGGAGGCAACGTAGTCGCGAGCATATTCAGGGACGTATGTCGCCCCATAGCGTTTGGCAAGATACTGCCCAAGACTGCTCTTGCCCGTACTCTCCGGTCCTATGATACCTACTTTGAACAAATTAACTTCGTGTTAGAAACTCCGCTTCGCTCCGTGTAAATAACTTCGTGTCTGGTAATAATTTTCAAATTTTCAAATTATTATTTATCTCGTGAGCATGAGTTTGATGTTGATACCGATATTGTCCGCCTTGATGGGGTAGGAGGTGGAGATGAGGGGGATGGTGGACTGATGGTCGTAGAAGAGTTGGAGGTTGATTTTCTGCGAGAGCACATAGTCGGCACTGATTTTCAGGGCAAACACCTTGTTGCCGCTGGAAGCCTGCGTCAGTCCTTCCTCTACCTTGCGCAGCAGGGTCTTGATATCCTTGTACGACACATCCACATTCAGTTTCAGATCGTTGCTCACCTTCTTCTGCCCGCCGTCTTTCTTCTTCGTGATGAAGTTGAGGTTCTTCACAGTGTAGCCTGCACCGATGACGAACTCGTCGGAGTGTCCTTCGGTGAGTTGCACGCTGGTTACGTTCAGCGCGAGGTTGCGCTGCTTGCGGTACTCGAACTTGCACGAGAGCGAGTTCTTCATCGTCATGTTCAGTCCGATGAGTGGCGAGAACGACTCGGTGATGGATACGTTGCTGATGTCGTATGCCGAGGAGGGGATAGGCATGTCGGTGGTTACGTCGCGCACGAAACCTATCTGCTTGTTGTCGCCCTGCCCGTCGAGCGGCACCCATGTGGAGTAGGAACCAAAGGAGCCGATGGCGTACTTACAGGTGTAGGCATGGGTGAGCGTGATGGAGCGGAAGTTATCGCGCATCCACGGCAGTTTGCCCAGTCCGTCGTAGGTAACTGACCAGTTGGGCAGTACGGAGAGGATAGACAGAATGGGGTTGAGGCTCACGCGGTTGGCGTCCTTGCCGGTGTAGGCAGCGAGGAACGCAGGCACGAGCACATCGGCGGAGTCTGCCCGAAATAATAAGCGGAGTTCTCGCCTCATCAATAAGAATCGAGTCAACCTCATCGACAATGGCGAAGCTGTGACCTCTCTGCACCTTTTGCTCTTTATAAGGCACCATGTTATCACGAAGATAGTCAAAGCCCATCTCGTTGTTTGTGCCGTATGTTATGTCTGCGATATATGCCGCCTGACGTTCCTCATTGCTGAGACCGTGAACTATAAGACCGACCGGTAAAGCTTGCCCATCCATTCAGAGTCGCGCCTTGCAAGATAATCGTTGACGGTAACGATGTGAACGCCGTTGCCCGACAGAGCGTTAAGATAAGCAGGGAGCGTTGCGACAAGGGTTTTGCCCTCGCCCGTTCTCATCTCGGCGATTCTGCCCTGATGCAGAATGATACCGCCGATAACCTGAACGGGGAAATGCTTCATCCCGAGCACTCGCCACGAAGCCTCTCGGCAAGCGGCAAAAGCCTCGGGCAGAATATCGTCAAGCGTTGCGCCGTCGGCAAGCCTTTGCTTGAACTCGGGCGTTTTAGCCTGAAGCTCTTTATCGGTGAGCTTTGAATATTCCTC
>CAMFEN010000281.1 GCA_945949375.1 uncultured Bacteroidales bacterium
CGCCGGTGCATTTGCGGGTGCGTTTGTCGGACTGATACTGCTGAGCGCCGCCTTTCTCGGTATCGGCTTATTGGCTGCCACGCTCAGCCGCAGTCAGATAGTGTGCTTCATCCTCGGCGCGTTGGGTTGCTTCGTGCTCTATTGGGTGCTCTTGCAAGACCACTACCGCAGCCTTGCCCGCGGCGTGATTGACCTGCGCGATGTGCTACTCATGCTCTCCACTGCTGTTATCGGGGTGCTGCTGGCAGACCGCGCTTTGCGCTGACAGACAGATATAGTTTCGGATGGTAAATCAGTCTTACAACGAAGTGGTCGGACAGTGAAACGCTCATAATTCATAATTCTTAATTCATAATTAACATACCATGTATTCTGAGTTTCAAGCCCACTTGCAGGCTACATTGCAAGACATCAAAGACGCGGGTCTTTACAAGAATGAGCGCGTGATTATCACTCCTCAGTCGTCTGCTATCAAGGTGGAAGGCAACAAAGATGTGATTAACTTCTGTGCGAACAACTACCTTGGTCTTGCCGACAATGCCGAACTCATTCAGGCAGCGAAAGAGCGCATGGACGCTCGCGGCTACGGCATGGCCTCTGTGCGTTTTATCTGCGGCACGCAGGACACGCACAAGCAGTTGGAGCAAGCCATCTCGGACTTCTTCGGCACCGAGGACACTATTCTCTATGCGGCTTGCTTCGACGCCAATGGTGGTTTGTTTGAGCCGCTGTTGACTGACCAAGACGCCATCATCTCCGACGCCCTCAACCACGCGTCTATCATCGACGGCGTGCGTCTCTGCAAGGCAGTGCGCTACCGCTATGCCAATGGCGACATGGCTGATTTGGAGGAGCAACTGAAGAAAGCGCAGGCGCAGCGCTTCCGTATCATCGCCACTGACGGTGTGTTCTCCATGGATGGCAATGTGTGCCCGCTGGATAAGATTTACGAACTGGCGCAGAAATACAACGCGCTTGTGATGGTGGACGAGAGCCACTCTGCGGGTGTGGTCGGCAAGACGGGGCACGGCGTAACCGAACAGTATGACCTTCGCGGGAAGATAGAGATTATCACGGGCACGCTCGGCAAGGCTTTCGGCGGCTCGGTAGGCGGGTTCACCACGGGCAAGAAGGAGATTATCGACCTGCTGCGTCAGCGCAGCCGTCCGTACCTGTTCAGCAACTCCATTCCTCCGATGATTGCTGCCGCAGGTATCAAGACCTTCGAGATACTGACTCGCAGCAACGAGTTGCAAGACCGCCTGCATGCTAACACCGACTATTTCGTGGCGCGCATGAAAGAGGCGGGCTTCGATATCAAGCCCACGCAGTCGGCAATCTGCGCCGTAATGCTGTACGACGCGCGTCTGAGCCAAGAGTTTGCTGCCGCCTTGCAGGAAGAGGGAATCTATGTTACGGGCTTCTACTACCCCGTTGTGCCGCAAGGGCAGGCGCGTATCCGAGTACAACTCTCCGCTGCGCACACCCGCGAGCAATTAGACAAAGGCGTGGCTGCGTTCGTCAAAGTAGGCAAAGCCCTCGGCGTGCTGAGAGGGTAATAGATTTGATTCGGTATCGTTCATATAAGATATATCAATCAAAATGGATATCTTCCTCATTATCTTAGGTGCTATATGCCTTTTGGTAGGCATTCTCGGCTGTGTGTTGCCCGTTTTGCCGGGTGTGCCCTTGGCGTACTGCGGATTGTTGCTTCTGCATGCTACCGACAAGGTGCAGTTCTCGTGGCAATTTCTCGTGATATGGGCAGTGGTAACCATTGTGGTACAAGTATTGGACTCGGTAGTGCCGATATGGGGCACGAAGAAATTCGGCGGCTCGAAGATGGGGGTATGGGGCAGCACTTTAGGCTTGCTCGTTGGTCTCTTCTTCGGACCGTGGGGTATCGTGTTGGGACCGTTCCTCGGGGCGGTTGTCTTTGAACTGATAGACGGAAAGAATACCCGACTTGCGTTGAAGGCGGGTTGGGGGTCGTTTGTAGGGCTCATGACCGGCACGATACTCAAACTCATCTGCTGCGGGCTGATGACCTACTACTTCATCGCGGAACTTATCTGATAGCGTAGTTTTCGTCGTTTCGTATTTTTCGTAAGCTACGCAAAACTACGTATAAACAACGAAAACTACACAAACTACGTAAACGACGTGAAACAACATGTGGCGTATCTATGCTATTTTGTCTGCCGTGTTTGCCGCGCTGACTTCTATCTTCGCCAAGGTGGGGTTACAAGAAATCAACTCTGATTTAGCCACTGCCATCCGCACGACCATCATCCTTTTGCTCACGTGGGGCATTGTCTTCTTCGGACATAAGACGGATGACATCGGAACAATCTCTTGGCAGACATGGCTTTTCCTTATCTTATCGGGTGTCTCCACGGGGCTGAGTTGGCTTTTCTATTTCAAGGCATTGCAGTTAGGCGATGTGTCGCGTGTTGCGCCCATCGACAAACTCAGCATCGTTATCACCATCCTTTTGGCGTTTATCTTCCTCCATGAGAAAGTAACTCTGCGCGTGCTTATCGGCTCGCTACTCATCTCAGGCGGCGTATTCCTTATGCTGTAAACAATTTGACAATTCTCAATTTGACAATTTTACCATTCGGCATGCGGCGCACGATGCATTATTGACTAAACAGGCTGCATTATGGACACAGATACACTCATCAAGCAAAAGAAAAAGGAGATAGGTGCCTTGTTCGATAAC
>CAMFEN010000282.1 GCA_945949375.1 uncultured Bacteroidales bacterium
CCCCGCGATAGGCTCACAATGCCACCACCACTTCTGCTACCACGCCATCGCGGGCAAAGAGGTGGGCTGCCCACTCGGCAGGGATACAATTATCGGGCAAAGCAACGGTTTCGCCGTTGCTCAAACGGAGAGCAATCTGACGATTCGACGACTTTCGGTAAGTGAACGGCACCGCGCAGTAGGTGAAGCGCAGTTCGCCTTCGCAGAACTCATCCTCTCGGAGCAGCACAGGCTCAATATGCAGTGCACCGTCTGCCACCCGCAAGCCCAACTCGCGGAAGCGGCTGATGATATCCTCTTTCACCTGTCCCGTCATGCCCGGCTGCTGACACCCCGCATGCACCGGTGTGTGCGAATAGGGGTCGAAGGGGAAGGAGCCGTACTCCGCAGGCGACTTGTGCGCACCAATACCCTCTTGGATGGCTTCATAGTGTGCTTTCAGACGAACAAGGTCAGCACTATCCGCGCCTGCAGTCTCTATTATCTCACCCACGGCAAGGAGCAACTTGCTCACCATGTGCCAGTAGATACAACCCAGTCCTTCGTACTTATAGAAAGTGCCGGAGCGGCCGGTGAAAGCATGATGATGGAAAGTCGCCTCGTAGAGGTCAAGCACCTGTTGCTTCTCTTCGGTACTAATCGACAAGCCTTGCAACGCTTTCTCCAAAAAAGAAGCATTGCGGAAGTCTGCATTGAAATGCACCTCGCCTTCGCAGTCCTGAGTGAAGAGAGCGGTGTTGAGCAGGCGCTGCACAAGGGGCAACGCGGCTTGCTCCGCAGTGAGGGTGTTCTTTTGGAAGAACGCTGGCAGCGTGCGGTTGGGATACAGCATGTAACTGCGTTGGTCCTCGCGATAGAGCGCCGACGCACGCATAGCGTCCAGCAGGTCTGCCGCCTCAGCAGGCGAGAGATATCCCGACGAGAGGATAGCCACCTGCCCCTCCAACATCTCGTAGAGATGGGAAATAGTGAGGGCATGCGTACCCTCGAAGCGGATGAGGTTATACGCATGGTAGAGTCCGTCGGGGCGACGGTTGGAGGCGATAGAGCGGTCGAGGAGCGCAAGAATACGCGCCAAGAAGAGGCGTATATGCTCCGACTCCAGTTCCACCTTCTCGCCCGAGAAGCCCGCATAGGCGGCAGTGCGATATGCCTCGCCTGCCAACCCTGCCGCGTCGGTGTATTGACGGCGGGCTTGGTCTGACAGCGTAGCGGTCTGACAGTCGTTAGACGGGCGCTCAGCGTAGCAGTCGGACAGCGTAGCGGTCTTCTCTATATACTGCTCGGTGGCTTGCAGAATAGCGTAGAGGAACTGCACTACCTCGCGGGAGACGGCGTAAGTGGTGTCCATGCCGTCAAACAGGCGTTGCAGGAAAACCACGAAGCGCCGCATGTAGCAGAGCGTTACCATGGATGCACCGTTGCCGACGAGCGCGTTGTTCGCGTCGTTCCACTCGGGGCGGAGCGTGTTCATCCATACGCCCGCGTCGGGCACGAGGTTGCTCAGTTTGGTCAACAGGGTGATAAGCAGTTTCTCGGTCATGGTAACCAGCAGGGGCTGCTCGGCTTGTCCCATCACAAGACGCGCATCCTGTCCGTACTCGGGCAAGAGGGCGAAGATATGCTTATGCAACTCATCGTCGAAGCGGATGGAGTTCTTGGGGTCTGCCACTATCTCAGCATACGACTTGAAGCGGTAAGGCACATTGGCGAAGGCAAACTCGCGCATGCCCGTCATGTCGCGCAACGCTTGCGGGTGGTGCGCAAAACTGAGTTCGAGCAGGCGGCAGAGATAGATAATCTGGTGGTCGCCCCAGTAGCCGATGTTCGACCACGGGTTCTCGGGCTCTATCACCTCCCAGTCTATGCCCTCGGAGGTAACCTTATAGGGGTTGTAGCCGTCAATGGTAGTGGCGTTGAGGAACTTCGCGATGATACCGTTCGTATAGAGCGGATAGGACAAGGAGAGCGCCTCCCAGTTTTGGAAGATGTCGCGCCAGTTGCCCTGATAAGCAATGATACGCTTGCCCTCGGCGTCATTGACACGGATGTCAAATAGGTTCCACGGGCGCGAAGGGTCGCCGTGGCGGCGGGAGAAGGTCAGTGGCAGGTACTCCAAGAAGAGGCGATGGAGTTGGAAGTCCTGACAATCCAACACGCGCTCCTCCAGTGCCGTATAGTCCATCTCCTCGGGCAGTTGGTCTAAGAAAGCGCGGTAGCGTTCCGCCAAGGCACGGTTGAAGTTAGCGATATGGCGAGCAAAGGCGCAGGTGTTGATGCGGTAGTTGTCGCAATAGAACCCGCCGCGCATGGTGTTGAAGAGGGTGTTGGCGAAGTGGCGAGCCATGCCCGCCTCGTCGGCGGTCTGCTGTATGCCGTCGTTCTGACCGACGACAGCCCGCAGGTTGTCGGTAGTCTGCTGCACGGCTTTCTCTATCTCTTCTACAGCGTCGGATTGCGCGAGGCGCTGCATACGCGCCCTAACCTCGGTAGCGTCAAGCGCCACATCGCATACCTCGTACCATGTCCGTTGGCTGCCCGCTTCAAGCGTGAGCGCCGCATGTGCCAACGCTGCCCCGCGGACACCCTTGCTCTCGGGCTCGTCGGCAATAGGTTGCTGCATACGGAACGCATCCAGTTGGCGGGACGAAGCCAGCAGACGCGCCTCAGGCAGTCCGAGCGTGAAAACGGCGTTGCAACGCAGCGACTCGCTGGG
>CAMFEN010000283.1 GCA_945949375.1 uncultured Bacteroidales bacterium
CCCCATCAGTTCTGCGGAGGTGTACATCGCCACCACGGCTCCTTTTCCAAAGCCCGCCGTACCCTCGTGGTCGATGACGGAAGAGCCGGAGAAGATAGTGCCTATCACATCGGGCTGCAATGCCATCGGTTGGTGCTCCCAATGGATAAGGTCGGTGGAGGTGGAGTGTCCCCAACTCATGTTCTGCCACAGCGAGCAATAGGGGTTGTACTGGTAGTAGAGATGCCAAACACCGTCGCGGTAGAACATGCCATTGGGGTCGTTCATCCAGCCGTAGAGGGGCGTATGGTGGTACTCGGGGCGATAAGGGTCATAGTTGGAAGTATCAAAGGTATCAGATAGCGTTATCTCATTCCATGCAATATACTCTATAGGAGATAGTTCGCGCTGACGCTCGCCGTCGGGTTGGTTCCATACATGCACAGCGAGCAGTAGTTGGTCGCGGCGGAACTCAGACAAGTCCATAGGCACGAAGTAATCGACTTTGCCTTTGGCTGCCAAGCGCAGGATGTTGGTGCGGACGATACGCCCGTTTTCAATCACCTGCATACGATACTCTGGTGCTGCCTCCTCGATAGGAATGAGCAAATAGCGTTCATTTCCGCTGACGCGAATAAGCATGTCGCGCACACCGGAACGGGAGAAAGAGACCTCCCCTGCCATAGTGGAAAGACTGAATAGCAGACAGGCTGCTACAAAAAGACTCTTTATGTTCTTCATGGTTTTCATTATTTTAGCTTGTTAGTTATTTGCCCACGCATGTTGTATACATGCTCTGTTGTTTGAATCAGCACTTGTCCGTCCTGCAAAATCTTCGTTCCTTGTTCGTGCTGAATGATCGGAAACCACCCCAAATGGTCGGTCTCTTTATCGGGGTCGCGTTGCGGCGTTGTCCACGGGTGGTAAGTGGTAATCTCCCCTAATCCCCAAGCGTCTATGCTTGCAAAGCGTACATCCCCCTCCGTGAAAATCGATAAGCCGTCCGCATTGTAGGTCTGGCAGAACACACGCACCGAAGATGCCCATTTCTCATTCACGAAGATCTCCACAATGGAATTATCAAAATACACATCCAGCAGGAGGGTATCGCCTTTGAGCGGTTTTTGAGGGAGCAGCATCTCATAGTTGCCGTTAAAACTGCCATTATCGTTGCTCAGTCGCTGAATGCCACTCACCGAAAGCACCAGTTTGCCATCCTGCGGAGAGTAAGTCAGTTTGGCGGAATTGGAAGTTGTTTTTAAGAACTCTAATCGGAAATTGTTCTCCCCTACCACCACCTGCGTCTTTACTTCCCATTGCCGCCCGCCAATAGGGTTCAGCGAGAGCGCACCATTCACCAGCGTATCTCTTGCCTCGAAATGCTCTTCTGTGCGCAACTCTTCCAACCCGCTGAAAGGCTTCTGCAGCACATTTCCCTGCTCATCTAACCGCAGTTCGCGCGGGAAGGACATGGTATGCGCGTACCCCAACTTCATCACGTTTTGATAGGAAGGCAGTTTGTCGGGGACAATGCCCATTGCAATCACTTTTCCTTCGTGCAGATAGATAGACGGAGAGAGCAGTCCGTAGCCCCACTTTGAGGTACCCTCCATCTCGAGCACGCGCGGTTGCTGCGAGTAGGCATCGGGCGCGAAAGAGCCATCCGCTTGGATAGCGCCAGTCCAATAGATAGCGCGCACTCCCTGCGCGCCATCCAGCGGGGTCGCGGTAACCAGCCATCTGCCATCCGGCATTCGGGTTACATTGGTCATCTCGTTGAATGTACCACACGACCCCGCATCCGTACCCTGCATAAACGTGCCAACATATTCCCATGTTCCGTTCACATACTTGTGCAACGTGTTGGCACCAACACCATTCTTTTTTGTACCTACTATGATATATGCGTCGTCTCCATTGCGGAAGAAATAGGGGTCACGGAAATCGGCTTCGTAACCGGCAGGCGTGCCCGCAATGATCGGGTTGCTATCGTCTTTCTCCCATGCTATTAAACTTTTGCTCAGAGGTTTCGCCAGCGAGATAGAAGCGCGTGCATTATCTACCGAGGTATATAAGATACGCGGCTTGTTGTTACTCAATACGGAATCTACAAACACTGCCCCCGACCAACAGCCTTCGATGTCGTAGGTTTTGTCCGGCGCGATGGCAATCGGCTCTTCTGTCCAATGCAACATGTCAGGAGAAGACACATGCCCCCAATGCAAGCGAGACATGTACGGACCATTGCCGTTCTTCTGAAAGAAGAGATGATACAGATTATCGTAATAAATCAAGCCATGGCACTCGTTTGTCCAGTTTGCCGCCGGCATAGCATGGTAACGCGGGCGGTAGAAATTGTTCACAAAAATAGTATCTCTGTCGGCTAAATCGAGTGAAGCATCGGTATGCAGTCCCGCTATCTCTTCAGAAGTCCAAATACGGCTGTCTATACGTACTTCATCAATAATCCCATTGAAGGTGTTCAGGTTCGCACCCGCGAAGGTGAGTTGCTCTCGTCCTTTACCAATCAATAGAGACTGTGTCCCTGCTTTGATACTCCCTGTCGGGATATTCGCACTCCGCAGGAAAGTGCCGTTAAGGTATAGGCTAAGTTTCTTATTGGGCACATTGATGGTTGCCACAAAATGGTTCCATTGATACTTAGGCAGTTTGGTTGTTCCATAACAAGCCAATTTGCTATTGCCTACATACACTTGAAATCCAT
>CAMFEN010000284.1 GCA_945949375.1 uncultured Bacteroidales bacterium
TAACCTGCTCTCTGCGCCGGGCAACGACCTCGTAGCCGCCACTGCACTTGCTTCCGCTGGTTGTCATATCGTGCTCTTCACCACAGGGCGCGGAACCCCATTCGGCACCTATGTGCCTACGATGAAGGTGTCCACCAACAGCAACCTCTACCGCAATAAACCGCAGTGGATTGACTTCAACGCGGGTGTGATTGCCGAGGGAGAGCCGATGGAGGAAGTGGCAAAACGCTTCACCGACTATGTTATCTCGGTAGCCAACGGCACGCTCACCAACAACGAGCGCAACGGCTACCACGAGATTGCCATCTTCAAAACCGGCGTAACGCTGTAACTACGGACTTTCCAAACAGAAAATACCGCAAAAATCGCAAGATTTTGCGGCATTTTTCGCCTCACCCCTTGTATATATCCCCAAATTTCACTACCTTTGCCGCGCTATCAACACTAAACACTAAGCCCAAGCAGGCGGGGACGCCTGCGTACCCAGGCACTAAACTCTCAACTCTAAACTCCCCTTGTCCCTCTCCATTTTCCATAGTATCCTCCAACTTCTCTTTCCCCGTTGCTGCCCGATGTGCGGGCGAGTGATTGACGATGAAGAATGTATCTGCTCCGACTGTATGCAGACACTGCCGCGCACGGAGCAAGCCACGCAGCGTGATAACATCACCGAGCAACTCTTTTCCTCCGATTTCTCTCGGTTTCAACGGGGTGCTGCCTTCCTTTTCTACGACAAAGGACACTCTATCCGAAAGGCGATTCATCGCATGAAGTTCCATGAGCAGCCCGACATCGCCACGCTGCTTGCCAAAGAGGCGGCATACGACTTCCTGCAAACGGATTTCTTCGAGGGCATAGACATCATCATCCCTATCCCTCTGCACCCCAAACGCCTCCGAGAGAGAGGATTTAACCAGTCGGAGTATATTGCGCGAGCACTGAGCGAGGTAACGAAAATCCCGATGAATACGACACTATTGACCCGTCGGAAGCACACTGCCCAGCAGGCGTTGTTGCAAGGAGACGAGCGCAAAAGCAACATGGTGAATGCCTTTGAGGTGAACCATCCCGAGGAATTGTATCGCAAGCATATCCTTTTGGTGGACGACCTCATCACTTCAGGAGCCACTATGCGGGCGTGTATGCAGGCGCTCAAACCCTGCCGCGGCGCACACTACTCCGTCTTCGCCCTCTGCAAAGAAAGATAGAGAAAATCGTTAGTAATTAACAGTTAACAATTAACATGCCCCTGCTCTGATAATTCCGATTACTCTAACCACTGACCACTAACCACTGACCACTAACCACTGACCACTAACCACTAACCACTAACCACTTATGAACCGTTTTCGTTTTGCTCACTTTGCGCGGGCACTTTTCCACATACATTATGATGTAGAGATAAAAGGCCTGAAATACTTGCATGATAACAAAGTGCACCTCGTAATGCCAAATCATCCCGCTTTCATCGACCCTTTGCTGCTCTTTGCCGAGTGTTGGGATGTAGCATTATGCCCGATGGTGGATGAGCGTTTCTTCCACAACAGGTTCTTTCTGCCCGTGTTGCAGATGCTGGATTCGGTGATAGTACCCGACTTGGAGAAAAGCCGCCGCAGGGAAGATGTGGCGCAAGCGCAACAACTTACCAACATTGCCCTGCAGTCGCTCCAAGCGGGAAAAGATGTAATCTTTTACCCCTCAGGGCATGTGGCATTAGAACCCCGCGAGGTAATCGGAAACCGCCGTTTAGCATACGAGGTATGCCAAAATTTACCCGATGAAACCGAGATAATCTTAGTTCGGACTACGGGTTTAGAAGATAGCCTATGGAGCAAGCAGAAGACAAAACGCTTGCGGCTCAGACGGAAAGTGAAGATAGAGTGTGTAGAGATGACCGTCGAAGTGAGACATTGGGCGACATCTGCCCTCGACCGAAGAAGTTTCAATCAGAGATTGGAAAAATGGTATAACAACGAGCTATAAATAGGTAGTATCGCTTCCATCGCTACTTTTTTTGCCCTAACCGCTCTAAATGGCATAACATGAGTGAGCCGTCTTCTCGGCGTAGGTGCATACCGTTTCCCTCGCAGAAATCGAACGCTTTGCAGTCTTTGCAAGGCGTTTGTTTTTTCATCCAAGAGTGGTCTCGATAGGGTTTGAATCCGTGTTCCCAGACCTCCCAGAACGCATCGCGATAGATATTGCCCTGGTAGTACTTACCTCGAATACTCGTGCATGCGGATATGCTTCCGTCGATGAGGATAGAGGCAATGGAAATACCCGCGGCGCAGTGGTATAAATGGTCTCTTACGCGCCCTTCGTAATCCCCTAAATAGCCTTCGCAAGAATAAGAGACATGCCTACCCTGCTCTCTCTCGGTGGCGATGAAATCCATCAAGCCGCGAAACTGCTCATCAGTCAGTAGCAGTTCGGGATTGGTGGCAGCGCGTCCCATGGGGTCTATTCCAAAGACGCGCCAATTGCGTACCCCCATGCTCCACAACATCTCGCGTATCTCCTTGAGGTGTGGATAATTGCGCTGGTTGGCGCAGGTTACCACGTCCCATGTCAGACTTTTGTCTGCCGCTGCGAGACGGATAGCTCTGGTGGCTCCCTCAAAAGCCAAGGGATGTTGCCGGAGCCATATATGGTCTTCCTGAGATCGGAAGAGCGTCGTGAAGGGAAAGAGTGTAGA
>CAMFEN010000285.1 GCA_945949375.1 uncultured Bacteroidales bacterium
CCATACTGGAGTTGCTGCGCGTGGTGGACGAGCATGCCGACCTGCTGATAGACGATATAGAACATGGCACGCTGACCAACGACTTTGACGTGTCGCCCTATATCCGTGAGGAGCTGGAGGCGTATATGTCGCCTAAGCCCGAGCGCGCGGCAGAGTTGCGCAAGATACTCGCTGAGAAGGGGCGGCTTGACCCGAGAGATTTCTGGCCGCAGTTGCAGTACATGAGCACATGGAAATGCGGCAACACGAAGATTTACATGGAGAAGTACATGGACCGCTTCGATTGGGAGCAGACTTTCTACCAAGAGTTGGGCTATATCGCCACGGAGTGCCGCTTCGGCTTCTCGCTGGACGAGAGCAACGAGTCGGTGATGTTCCCCCACTTCCACTACTACGAGTTCGTGGAGGAGAGCGAGTTGGACAGCCCGAACAAGCACTTCCTACAACTCTACGAGTTGGAGCAGGGCAAACGCTATTGCGCCTACGTAACGACCTACTCGGGAATTTTCCGCTACAACATGAACGACCTCATCGAGGTGGGCGGCAAGTTCTACAATACGCCGACCATCCATATGGTGTCGAAGATAAACGGTATCGTGTCGATGACGGGCGAGAAACTCTACGAGCCGCAGTTCATTGAGGCGGTGCACGAGGCGGAGAAAGAGACCGACATCAAGACCAAGTTCTTCGTGGGCTTTGCCGACATCAAGGAAAGCCGCTACCACTTCTATTTCGAGTTCGCGGACGAGGGGATAGACCAGAAAGAGGCGGACAACTTCGGCAAGGTGGTGGACAAGAAACTGCAAGGTATCAATATCGAGTACGAGTCGAAGCGGCAGTCGTTCCGCCTGCATGACCCGCAGGCGCATATCTTGCTCAGCAACGCCTACGCGCGCTTCAAAACCGCCTGTCTGAAAGACGGTCTGCGCGACGGACAGTTCAAGTTCAACCTACTCATGCAGGACGAGAAGCGGCAGAAGAAGTTCAGCCTGATAGAGCGTTTGGCAGAGGGGTACAATAACTGGACGGACCGCATCATGGAGCAAGCCAACGAGATGGACGATCGTATGCGTGAGCGTCAGAAAGCGCGCGACCAACGCCGCAAAGAACGCGAAACCAAACGCGAGGCAAGAAGGGAAAAACGGAAATGACCATCCCAAACGGCATAAAAGCTATTGTCTTCGATTTAGACGGCACTTTGTACGATAAGCGAGGTATAGTTCGAAAAATGATTTTCGGGCAGTTGGGCTCGCTGTCGGTGCTTGCCGCCGAGCAGCGGAGCAAGAAAGCGTTGCGCGGGCACTATTTCGGCACAGAGGAGGCATTCTACGACCACTTCTTCGAGGCAATGTCGCGCGGGCACTTGTACAGCGCTAAGGTGGCGCGATGGTGGTACTTCCATATCTACATGCCACTCATGGTGCTCGCGTTGCGACTTCGGCATAAGCCCCGACCATGGGTAAAGCCGCTGATAGAGGAATGCCACCGCCGAGGTATCTACCTCGCTGTCTATTCCGACTACGGCTGCGTGCACGAGAAACTGCGCGCTTTGGGGCTCGACACCAACGACTTCTGCTACCTTGTCTCCGCGCCCGAGTTAGGCGGGCTAAAGCCTGCGAAACAATGCGCGGAGAAGGTGCTCAAAACCTTGGGCGTAGCGCCCGAAGAGACGCTCTTCATCGGCGACCGCGATGACACCGACGGAGAGACCGCCCGCGCCGTAGGCGCACAGTTTGTCTTGATAAAGGATTAAGGACACAGGATAAAAGACTAAATAGTTCGACTCTGAAACTCTTAGACAAAGGTAATAAGTCTTTTATCCTTCATCTTTTATCTTTTATCCTCATAGACGAAGGTAATAAGTCTTTCATCCTTTATCATTTATCTTTAATCCAATAACACAGACTATGAACAACGCAAAATACAACGACATGCAGGTGGTGGAGGGGACGTATATCCCCGAGGTGGGGATTGACTACCCCACGGACGACCCCTATGCACGGCTCTACCGCCCCGTTTATGACCGCAATGTAGTGGTGGATGAGCATTATCCGTTTGTGGATGACTCGCTTAAAGCACGCTTCCTGCGCTGCTCCATGTGGGTTCTGCTGCTGCGGATAGGACTGAATATCATGCTGCATGTAAAGATGGGTTTGCGCTTCAGAGGACGCGAGAACCTACGGAAATACAAGAAGGAACTTGCCGGCGGCGCCATCACCATCGCTAACCACTGCTTCCGATTAGACTGCCCCTGCGTGCTCTTGGCATGCGGGACGAAGCCCACGGTGAAGATCCCGATGTTCGCGCCCAACTTCTCCACGAAGGACAACTTCTTCCTGCGCGTGGTAGGCGGAATACCCATCCCCGAGGCGGACAAAGGTATCGCAGCTATCAAGAAGTTCAACGAGGCGTTCGATGAGTTCCACCGCCGCGGCTATTGGTTTCACATCTTCCCCGAGGCAGCGCGCTGGGACTTCTACAAGCCGCTGCGTCCCTTCCAGAAAGGTGCTTTCACCATGGCATATAAGTACGACATGCCACTGCTTCCCTGCGTCATCACCTACCGCGAGCGGACGGGTATCTACCGGCTCTTTGCGAAGAAAGAGATACCGCTACTGCAAGTGGAGATAGGCGAACCTATCTTCCCCGACAAGACGCAAGCCCGCGGGCAGGAGGT
>CAMFEN010000286.1 GCA_945949375.1 uncultured Bacteroidales bacterium
TTTACGTGCGACAGACAGAGATGTACCCCTATCAGAACATGTGGCTGTTTGTGGGGCATGACGGGCGGCAAGACACGATTGAGTTCTACATGGCGAACGACCGCGGCGAGTGGCTCGGAAACGGCAAAAACGGACTGATAGAGATGCCTGTGCTCTACGAAGAAGCATACCACTACACCAAAGGCGAACACACCATCACCCTACAACACGGCATGCGCGAAGAAGCGCTGCGAGGCGTGGTCAGCGTAGGAGTGGAGGTTCGGAAATTATGAATTATGAATTATATGAGGGCATTGGATGCCTAAACAATAACCTTTCAATCGTGGGAAAGAATAAGTTAAAGAAATTTGCAGAGATGGAGACCTTCCCCAATGTCTTTCAGTGCACGGCGGGGCAGATGGAGTTGGATGAGAAGGTAGCGGCAATGGCAGGGCATTGGCGCGAGGCGTATTTCCACAACGACCATCCCATCGTGCTAGAGTTGGGCTGCGGTCGTGGGGAATATACGGTGGGGTTGGCGGCGCGCTGTCCCGAGAAGAACTTCATCGGCATAGATATCAAGGGGGCACGCATGTGGGCAGGTGCCAAAGAGGCTATCGCGCAAGGGTTGCAGAATGTGGCTTTCCTTCGGACGAACATCGAGATGCTGACCCGTTTCTTCGCCCCCGATGAGGTGGATGAGATATGGATTACTTTCTGCGACCCGCAGATGAAGAAAGCTACCAAGCGGCTGACCTCCACCTTTTTCAGGCAGCGCTACCAAGAAGTGATGCGCGAGGGCGGGCTTATCCACCTGAAGACTGACAGCCCCTTCCTCTACACCTACACGCGCGAGATGCTGCGGCTGAACGCATACACCGTGTTGGCAGATACCGATGACCTCTACAACAGCTCCTCTGTGCTCCCCACCAAAGAAGGAGCCGAGGCGCGGATGTTGCAGACGCATTATGAACGGCAGTGGCTCGACAGAGGCATGACCATCAAGTATCTGGCATGGAATCTGCAACACAAGACGGACTTCCAAGAGCCCGAAATAGAAATAGAAAAAGACACTTATCGTTCCTACGGAAGAAACTATGTATCCCCAACAAATCATTGATGCCTTGCGGCATGTGCGCTACCCGGGTACGGGTAAAGACCTGATAGAGAGCGGCATGCTCGAAGACGATATCCGCATTAGCGGCTTGGAGGTGAGTTTCTCGCTCATCTTCGAGAAAGACAACGACCCCTTTATGAAATCGGTGGTGAAAGCCTCGGAGGTCGCCGTGCAGACCTACGTGGATGCCAACGCCGCCGTGCATATCCACACGAAATTTAAGAAGCAGAATCTGCAACCCGCGGCAGCAGCACCTGTGCTGCAAGCCAAGCATGTCATTGCCATCCATAGCGGCAAGGGCGGTGTAGGCAAGTCCACCGTAGCTGCGAACCTCGCGATTGCGTTGGCGCAGCGGGGCATGCGCGTGGGGCTACTCGATGCTGACATCCACGGACCCAGCATGCCCAAGATGTTCCACACCGAGGACTGCCGCCCCGTCTCCGCAGAGGTGGACGGGCGCACCCTGATAGACCCTATCGAGCAATATGGCGTTAAGATGCTATCCATCGGCTTCTTCGTGGACCCCGCGCAGGCGGTGGTGTGGCGCGGAGGCATGGCGAGCAATGCCATCAAGCAACTGATACAAGACGCTAACTGGGGCGAACTGGACTATTTCCTGATTGACCTGCCCCCGGGCACGAGCGATATCCATCTCACCCTCGTTGCCACACTGCAACTGACGGGCGCTATCGTGGTTACCACGCCGCAGCCCGTGTCACTGGTGGACGCACGAAAGGGCGTGGATATGTTCCGCAACGAGAAGATAAATGTGCCTGTGCTGGGTATCATCGAGAACATGGCATGGTTCACGCCCGCCGAACTCCCTGAGAATAAGTACTATATCTTCGGTCGCGATGGCGGCAAACACCTCGCGCAGGACTTGGGCATGCCCCTACTCGGACAGATTCCGCTGGTGCAGAGCATTCGCGAAGCAGGAGACGACGGAGCACCCATTGCCATGCAAACAGGCCACCCCGCCGCAGCCATCTTTGCGGCGATTGCTGAAAAGATTTGAATTAGGAAAAGGTGAAAGCATCAAGGGATGGTAGAAATAGAAGTAAACCTTTGATTATCAATGCATGTTAATTGTTAATTATTAATTGACGACCTCTTCTCCCACAGAATTAGGTACAGCACCGATTGGTAAGTTGCTGATGCAGTACTCTTTGCCCGCCATCATTGCGATGACGGCGAGTTCGCTGTATAACATTGTGGACACCATCTATATCGGGCACGGTTGTGGCGCCAATGGACTTACGGCGCTAACGGTGGCAAAGCCTTTCATGGATATATGTGCGGCGTTCGGCAGTCTGGTGGGGGTGGGTGCAAGCACGGTGTTGGCTATCTCGCTGGGACGGAAAGACTACGAGGCGGCGAACAAAGTGCTGGGGAATGTGCTGGTACTCAATGCGTTGCTCGGCACACTGGTGATGGTGGCGGGCTTGCTATGGCTTGACCCTATCTTGCTGGCGTTCGGTGCGAGCGAAGAGACGCTGCCTTACGCGCGCGACTACATGGAGATAATCCTCTACGGCAACATCCTGACGCATATCTACAGATCGGAAGAGCACACGTCTGAAC
>CAMFEN010000287.1 GCA_945949375.1 uncultured Bacteroidales bacterium
TAAAAGCCTGTCCACCACCACCTCTATCGTGTGCTGCTTGTACCTATCCACTTTCATCCCCAACTGCAACTCCTGCACCTCACCGTCCACGCGCACATGCAGATACCCTTTCTTCCGCAGCGTGTCGAATAGTTCCTTGTAGTGCCCCTTGCGGTTCTTCACCAGCGGCGCCAGCAGCAGCACTTTCTTCCCCGCGTACTCCCGACGAATCAGGTCTATTATCTGCTCATCCGTATAGTGCACCATCTTCTCCCCCGTCAGGTACGAGTGTGCCTCGCCGGCGCGGGCGTAGAGCAGTCGCAGGTAGTCGTATATCTCCGTGATAGTGCCCACCGTCGAACGCGGATTGCGGCTCGTCGTCTTCTGATCAATGGAAATCACAGGGCTCAACCCCGTTATCTTGTCCACATCGGGGCGTTGCATGTTGCCGATATACCCCCGCGCATACGACGAGAACGTGTCCAAATACCGCCGTTGCCCCTCTGCAAAGATGGTGTCAAAGGCGAGCGACGACTTCCCGCTGCCCGACAAGCCCGTTATTACCGTCAGCGCATGCCGAGGTATCTTCACGCTGATATTCTTCAGGTTATGCACCCGAGCACCCGTAACTTCTATGTATCCGTCCTCAAACACCCTGCTCTCTTAATTCTTAATTCTCAATTCTTAATTAGATAATTTCCGCCTGCAAAGTTACTGCTTTTTTCCGAAATACGCAAGCAAATAGCAGAAAAACAATAAAAAACAGAAAACGCCGCCTCTTTCTCCCGCCCGACCGCTTTCTCGAAAAACACCCACCCGCTTTCCCGAAAAACACCTGCTCCAATGGCCCCAATACTTTTCCCAATAATACCCCCGATACTCCCAGCAGATAATAGTAGGTGATTAGTAGGTGATTAGTAGGTGATTAGTAGGTGATTCTGCTACCTTTGCGCTACCATATATCGAGCGGATACCGTACCTATATTAAAAAAATAGCCGCCATATTTGCACAATTCAAAAAAAAGCAGTACCTTTGCACCCCATAACAACAAATCGTACTTCGTAAATCGTAAATCGTAAATGAAAAACGTTCTTGCTATCACGGGAAAGCCCGGCTTGTTCAAGTTGGTAAGCCGCGGCAACAATATGCTGATTGTTGAATCGCTCTTAGACGGCAAACGCATGCCGACCTACGCGCGCGATAAGATTGTATCCCTTGCCGATGTCTCTATGTTCACCACAGGCGATGACATCGCACTCAGCGAAGTGCTGACCAAGGTCGGGGAGAAAGAGGGACTCAAGCCCGCATCCATCGACGCGAAGAAGGCGGACAATACCGCCCTCCGTGCGTGGTTCACAGAGGTGCTGCCCAACTGGGACGAAGACCGCGTCTATCCGAGCGACATACGCAAACTCATCCAGTGGTACAACGTCCTCATCAACGCAGGAATCACTGATTTCAGCGTCGAGGAGGAAACCGCAGCAGAGGAAGAAGTGGAAACAAAAGACTAATTGCTCCTTCAAGAGATAATCCATATCATAGAATCTGTAGCACCCTTGAGTTACCAAGAGACTTGGGATAATTCGGGACTGCAGGTGGGTAATCCAAGTGCGGACATACGTGCTGCCTTGCTGACAACAGACGTTACAGAGTCGGTTGTCAGTGAGGCAATTTCATTAGGATGCAACCTCATCATCAGCCACCACCCCCTTCTCTTCCGCGGCGTGAAGCATATCTGTGGCAACACTCCGCAGGAGCGTTGTATCATCCAAGCCATCTGCCACGACATCGCTATCTACTCCGCCCACACCTCCATGGATGCCTACATCCACGGCGTCAGCGGCAGAATGGCAGAGCAACTCGGCATCACAGCCTACCATATCCTCTCAAATCCCCAATGGTCAAATAGTAAATTGTCCAATGGTCCAATAGAGCATGGTCTCGGCGTGATAGGCAACCTCCCCGCGCCCATACCCTTCCACGACTTCCTCAGCATGGTGAAAACCCGCTTCCAAGCTCCTTACCTGCGCTATACCCGCGCCCTCACCCCCGAGGTGCAGACCATAGCACTCTGCGGAGGAGCAGGCGCAGAGTTTGCCGAGGAAGCCATCGCACAAGGCGCCGACGTCTTCATCACCGCCGATGTCAAGTACCACGAGATGCAAGCCGCCGATGGGCGCATCGCCCTCGTGGACATGGACCACTGGGTCAGCGAGCATTTCACCCGCAACATCTTCCAAGACCTCTTGCAACCCCACCTACCCGCCGACTGCCCCACCTACATCTCCACCGCCGACCAATCCCCCGTAAACCTACTATAACCACCGGGGATGTGTGTGTCTCGCCCGCAGCAAAAAAACTGAAACTTGAAACTTGAACAACATAAAACATCATACACACTATGGCAAAACAAGAAAAAGAACTGACAGTAGAGGACAAGCTGAAAGCCCTCTACGAACTGCAAACCGTTGACTCCAAGATTGACGAGTTGCGTATCCTCGCTGGCGAACTGCCGCAGGAAGTGAAAGACATGGGCGACATCGTAGAAGGTCTCAAGACCCGCCTCGAGAACATCGAGAACGACATCAAGAACTGCGAGACCCAAATCTCCGACTACCGCGTTCGCACCGAGAACGCCAACGCCAGCATCAGCCGCTACCAAGAGCAGCAGAAGTCCGTGCGCAACAACCG
>CAMFEN010000288.1 GCA_945949375.1 uncultured Bacteroidales bacterium
GTCTCGTTGCCGTCTCGTTGCCGTCTCGTTGCCGTCTCGTTGCCGTAATTGACAGCTTACACTCCGCTATTATATTGCAGGCGATTTCAAGATATAGTGCTGAGCCGCATAATACGATATTAATTATGCAGTTATGCGTGTGTATAATGAATCGTTAATGCATATTGTTGTAGTGTTGATGGTCAAGGATGGCGTTATGGCGGGATGTGTAAAATAGGGTCAAAATGGGTACATTAAAACGGACGAATTAGATCTTATGGCTTTGGTCGCCAATTGCGAGGAATGATGCGCGTGCCGTCGGGTAGGCGAGGATGACGAAGGATGGTTACCCACTCGGGGCGACCGTTGGAGCGGTCCTGCGAGCGATATTCGTAACTATACGGGCATGGCTTGCCTTTGGTGAGTCCTGTGTGCCATGCTTCGAGGGTGAGGCAGCCTTCCTCCCATGTGGTGTACGCCCAAACGGTCTCGCCCCACCAGCGCCACGGACGCGCAAGGAAAGCGGGTGTAGTGCCCGGGTGCGCAAGTTCATCGGTATTGGCAAAGCGGATATGGCAGCGATAGAAGAGCATGCCGCGAGGGTTAGGAATAGGCGCGGGGTTGCCGTATTTATCGGCTGTCTCGTGGGTGCCATCAGGGTCGTTGCGCGAAGCGGAGATATAGCAGCGGTCGCCTTTCTCATCGCTCACATTGATGACGATGCTGGCGCGGTTAACGGCAAGCATTAGCCCGCCAAAGATAAAGTCCACGCCGCCTTGCAGTATGCCGCCGTCTATGTAGACGGATGCACCTTGGTCGCCGTAGAGCACGTCTTGGTGCCCCACACAGCGACAATTTCGGAGCACAGCGTTGGTCGCTGTCTCTGTGAAAGAGATGGCTGCCGCACGCTCGATGAAGCGTTTCTGCTGCACCTCGGTGGCGCCAACGGTCGTAGGGCGCACGGGCATCTGTCGCTTGGGGCGCTCTTTCTCCGTCCAATCGGTCTTGGCTTGGCTGATATCCGTGAGGGTGTCTACGGCTTCGGCAGGGGAGATGTACTGGTTGAAGGAGTTCTCGAAGATGATACCCTCGGCGTAGAAATCGGGGGCGGTAACGAGCACGGAGGCGTTCCATCGGCGGGTGCGCTTGCCTCCGTAGTTGAAGGTGTTGCCCATGGAGGCGTATTGGTAGCCGTGCCCGCAGTACCAACTGATGGTCATCAATATCTACGCCTTGGTTTATCAATGCGATAGAAGGTCGGCGGGAGGCATTGATAAGGCGCAGTCCGGGCACATCGATGGTGAGTTCTTCGTAATAATTCCCCGGCGCAAGATAGATAGTGGTGCGCTCGCCGGCGGCGGCATAGACCGTGCGCGCTGAGTCGATAGCAGGCGCGATAGGTTCGCCCGCGGAGAGGTAGAGTATCAGACCTAAGAGAAACATGGGGGGATATGAATTATGAAGTATGAATTATGAGCGCCTATGCTAATTATGAATTATGAGGACATTTAGCAGGCGGGGACGCCTGCGCACCCGGACAGCGCGTTATAATTGTATTAGCATCTCGCAGTGGTGGCAGTCGAAATGGAGGCGGAGGATGGTGCCGTTGCGTAGGCGCAGGAAGCGGGGCTCGTTCTTGAGGGGGGCAGTCTTGCGGCAGTGCCCCATCTCATGGAGCAGGCAGTAGCGGCAGGTCATTAGGACCCTCTCCGACTCCAAGGACTCACCCCGTCCCTCGGGACCCCCTCCGACTCCCCCTATAAAGGGGGAGAGCAAAGAGCCGCCTTGTCCCTCCCTACAGAGGGAGGGAGTAGGATTCGTTTCTATAGATGAAGGTAATTTATTTACTCCCTCTATTTGTTCGGAGGGACGGTGTGGGTCTTGTAGTTTCTCTTCTATTACTTCTCTGCGCCAAGCGTTGAGGATGCTGATTGGGAGGAAGTAAGGGCGGGTGTCGAGGGTGAGTTGGCGGACAACATAAGGTGTATCGCCCAACTTGCTCAGTTGCTCGCGGAGGGTCTGCAAGGCGCGGTCAGCGTTCTTGGCGGGCTCGTGGGGGTACGCAAAATGTTTCTCCGGATTTCCTATCCGCAGGCGAAAGCCTTCGTCGGTTTCTGCGAAGTGGATATCCACGGGAATGCGCCGCTCGCAGCGAAGCGAGCGGACAAAGGCAGTGTCGAGGTTGCGAAAAAGCATATCGCCCGCGCGCAGGTCTTTTGGGAGTGCGTTGGGCAGTATCCAATCTCCCTCCACGCCGTTGACGCTGAAACCTTGGTCGCCAAAGCAGAGTCCGTCGCCGTTGTGGAGCGCGATGCCATCTTGCAGCGATATGCGGATCTTGCCGTTGCGGATGGAAAGCACTTGCCCGATATACTCGCCCGTGGATTTGGGGGTTTGCCAATTCGCCATGTGAGCTGTTCGCCCGTGGAGGAAGTAGTCAATACCTCCACGGTGGAAAGTCTTGGCGGGATCGGGGGTGAAGGCGTAGCGGAGGGTTGAGGGTTGAGTGTTTAGAGTTGAGAGTTGGTCTAACTTCTGACGATAGTAGGCAGTGATGTTGGTTACGTAGTCCGCGTCTTTCAGGCGCCCTTCTATCTTGAAGGTGGTTACGCCGGCATCGATGAGTTCTTGCAGGTAGGCAGAGCGATCCATGTCCTGCAACGAGAGCAGGTAACGC
>CAMFEN010000289.1 GCA_945949375.1 uncultured Bacteroidales bacterium
GAGATCGGGACGGGTGACTGGAGTTCAGACGTGTGCTCTTCCGATCTGTCGTAGTTGCCTTGCAGCGCGAACTGCGTGCCCAGCAGAACCGACATCGCGATACCGCCGATGAAGCCCGTGTAGTTCTGCGGGTTGCGGATGGTGAGCACATACGCCGTACCCACCACGCTGGCAGGAATACCCACGATGAAAGCGGCACTATCCCATTGCAGCAGCACACCGCGCAACGGCTCGCAGAACCACTCTACCACCAGTAGCACCACAAACAGCGCGGCATAAATCCCCGCCGACAGCAGCAACATCCGCCCGAGTTCTCCGTATAATTGCTTTTTCATTCGATGATGGTACAGCAGAAATTGCTTATTTCTTTAGCAGTATCGCCTTTTTCTCTGAACGGAGGATGTAGATACCGGCAGCAGGGGCGGAGATGATTCTCTGTTCGTTGGCGGCTTGCTGCCAAGTAGCCACAAGATTGCCGACGCTGTTGTAGAGCCAAAGTGTCTCGGCAGAGGATACGGTGATCGCCCATGCGTGGTCAACATAACATACTCGAAGGTTGCTTTTTGCCTCTGCATGGGTTAGCGCAGAAGGGTTATCCTTTTTTTGCGAAGCACCTATTAGTGCAGTGGTTTGGGTATATGTTACTGTGTTGGCATATCCGTCCGTGTAGTACGCAGTAACTGTCAGCGTAGCCGTATATGTACTATCTGCATCCGTCGGACGAAATTCCACTGCGTATATCCCGCTTGAAAGGGTGTCGGTAACTGCAAAATTGGCGGAGTTATCTCCCGAAATACTATACTCCCACTTGGTGCCGGTTGCTCCTTCAGACAAGGGGACATCTTGCCGGGCTGTTTCGCTCAACAGAGTGGCTGTTATCGTATCATGTTTGCTCTCATCACCCATTACGGCACCGAAATCCAAAGTTGTCGGTAAAGAAAAATAGGGAGTGAGATCAGACGAAGCGTATATCTTTGCCGTGGCACTACCGCCTCCTTCACCTTTGGAGGTGAGGGTAACCATTGCGGAATCAACACGGTCTCCATGATGGTTTCTGTCTTGATACCTGAGGGTCAGCGTAAACACGTTGTCAGCGTATGTGGAATCAATCACCTCAAAATGTTCATTATCCGAACTAATAATAAAATCCCTTCCGTCTGCATAATTGGCATCCCCCACGCTAAACGCCAGTGTGCCGGTAGCCGTCCCGTACAAATCCGTGGTCTGTATAGGAGTCTCCGCGTCCGTACCGCCATTCACCATCACAATGGGGTCGAAATTAGCAAAGACTGTACCAAATGAGACAGCACCTATTTTCACTTCAGTGGATGTTCCGCTAACGGTTATCATAGTATCAGATATGGCTACTACGGTTGTTCCTTCTGCAAGGGAGTCTGTATCCCAAGAGGATAAGTAATAACCTTCATTGGGTTGGGCGTATGCGTAAATGGTAACCGTGGTACTATCTGCGCCCTCCCCGCGATTATCGCTATATCCGAGCATAATAGAATCTTGAAAATTTATTGTGCTGAGCGGTTTAATGGTATCCGTGACATATACCTTTCCTGCTCCGGTTGCTACTTTTGCCGTAAGGTTGGCATAGTGGATTATCTCCTCTCCCATGACAGTTTCAATCATTGCCCCCATCAGTAACAGCAGGAGCAACGAGCGTAGTATGGCGGTACGCGTAAAAAAGAAAATGTGTTTCATAGCGTTAATGTTTTTAGAGTGGTTGTTCATTTGTAATATGTGATTCTGTATGTTGCTTTATCAACACACAAGTGAAAGCACAGACCATGATAACCATGGCTAAGTCCGTAAGCGTGTGTATCCATATATCGGCTATCCCTATGGCAATACACCAAACCATCAGCAGTGCGGCGAATGGCAGTGCCCAGTATTTCCGCCAATGCCAAAAAATAGCAGGCAATGGATTGAAGGGGATAATCAGCCAATTCCAAGAAGTGCAACACAGGTCAGAGAAGCATACGAGGTATGTTATACACAAACCTATTGCGGTTTGCAAGGCTAAAAAGCACCAATCTATATATGGTTTTTTCCACAACAAATTCACAATAGCAATTAGCAGAAACACTATTGCCAACAACATAGGTGTACATTTTGTATGCGGATACTGCGGTGTACCTGCTAC
This sequence comes from uncultured Bacteroidales bacterium, assembly GCA_945949375.1. GTDB lineage: Bacteria > Bacteroidota > Bacteroidia > Bacteroidales > Paludibacteraceae > Colicola. The sequence goes on from CAMFEN010000289.1 coordinate 2,153, forward strand.
CAAGGTGCGTCCTTCTTTCTGCAAAACCGATGCACCTTGGTAGGTGGCTTGCTGCCACGCAATTGGCAGTTCTCGGGGACAAATGAGTTGCTCTGCTCCGCAAAGGGGTACATCTGCCTCACCGCCGGCAATAGAAAGAACGAACCACTTTGCCCACGGAGCGGCTTGGGCATATTGAGCAAAGATATCCTTTGCGTTTCTCGGGGATTGAAGAAAGTCGGAGTGGTAGGTGATAGTCCCGTTATTTCCGATGGCTTGCTCTACAAAGCGGACACATGATATGGCGCAGCCTCGATGGAAATAGTCGTAGGGTTGCTGACAACCTTTGAGCATCTCTTCATCCAAGATGCGCCATAGTTCTCGTTTGATTGCTAAGGGTAGGCTCAGGGTGTACTCATACACTCCTCGCCCTTCTTCGCGGTAGGAAGCGCAATACTCCTCCTTGGGGATGGCAAACATCCCCATATAGAGTTTGCCGGCAAAAAAATCTATCACCCGAT
>CAMFEN010000290.1 GCA_945949375.1 uncultured Bacteroidales bacterium
CTTTCTCTTCTTCTTTCAACGTGATGGCTTTGGTCAGACTACCATCGCGCTTCATCTTCCTGAGTATCTCGTTGAGGATACCGTTTACGAACAGGTAACTCTTGTCGCCGGAATACTCCTTTGCCAACTCAATGTACTCGTTGAGCGAAACCTGCAAGGGAATTGAGTCAAAGTGCAGAATTTCTGCCAGCGCCTGCTCCAGCAGAATGCGGTCCATATACGCTATACGGTCTGCATCCCAGTTACGCAGGTTGTTGTTGATTAGTTCTTCGTACTGCGCATGCCCATCCAATGCGTATTGCAGTAATTGCTCGCCAAACGCTGCTTCCTCTTCGTTATCAAACATTGGAGACAAGTCTTTCGTATAGGCAGTTACCTCTCGAAACGATCGAACGGTATTGAGTGCGGCTGTCAATAGCACGTCTTGGTTATCTGCCCAATCGGTCTTGTCCAGCGCGATCTCCATCTCCTCTAAGGCTTCTGTGAGTGCTTGATTTTCAAAGAGCAATTTCAGATATATATCGCGCCATACCGCCTTGTCTTGTTCGTAGCCCCATTCGCGCATTGCCATATAGTCTTTATAGAAATCCTGCTCCTGCAATTGTTTGTACACCGCCGCCACGGCACTCATACCTGCGTCCCAACTCAGGTGCTCCTCATCCACGCGCTTGCGGATGTTACGGTTCTCGAAAATCTGCTTCGCGAACTTATTCTTCACGAAGCGACGGTTAGGAACGTATAGGGTATGGGTAATCTTTGCGCGTTGCTCCGCCTGCTCTATTTGCTGCTCCGCATAATCGGTCATCGCATTCACGAAATCCAGCAACATCACATACAGATCGTATGTGTCCGCATAACTCTTCAGCAACTCTTTTCTTGCAGTCAACGGAGTCTTGTCTCCGTCTTTATAGTAAGCAAACAAAGTCTGCAACACCTTTGTCCGCACCATTGTACGAGTGAACATGTCCTTTTCTACGAAATTCGGTGCAAAGATACGCAAAAAAAACGACATACGCAACATTTCCCCCAATTTTCCAATAAAAACTTGTTTATATCAGAAAAAAGCAATGCCTGGGTACGCAGGCGTCCCCGCCTGCTAAATGGTCAAATTGTAATTACTACGCCTATATCCTCATAATATATAATTTTCCTTTTCCCACCAAGGCTTTCTGGAACTCCGACAGTATGGGGATCCCACTTGCCAACTATGTTGCCCTTCTACATTTTATAGTCGATAAGGTATCGTCTGCTTGTCTAAGTATCTTGCGGGACGTTATAACATATAATTATCGTGTAATTATTCGTATAATTCAGTGCAGGAATCACACTAAGAATTAATGAATAATTACACGATAATTATATGTTCTCAGAAACGATAATTAGTGGTTCAAGGAAATACCGAGGATATTGTAGCGCATGCCGTCGATATGGAGAATGAGGTGTCCATTCTCAATGGTTTTGCTCACTTGACGGTTGATGATGGTCTCTCGGGAATCTGTACTTGTACCTTTCACCTTGGTGATGACCGGCAGGTTATAATCAAGTTCCGACTCAGTGCCAAAGAAATAGGCGATTGTTCCTGCAACTTTCATACAATGCAAATCTCCCGAATTTTCCGTATTTGTTATGGCAGCATGGTTTTCTTCGTCTTTCAATTCTACTCTCCATGTAGCACCTGTTTCCGGCAATTTCGCAGAAATACAGAAAACAGGACTGATAGAGCCTCTTGGGGTATTCAGATAAAGGAAATTGCCATTAGCGTCTTTGATATTAAAGCATGCTTCTTGTCCGTCAACGGCTATGAAATCGAACTTGTGCGCTGCAGCAAGTGTGTTCTCATCACCAAACGAGGTTGCGGGGAGCATCTTCTGGTTGGTGGTGGCAGTAGTGCTGAGCAGGTATTCATCCGTTTCTCCGACGAGCGTAGAAGAGATATAGTATTGTCCTGCTTCGATAGTTTTTACGGTTTCGCCATCTGCACCACAGGTTGGAACAGTTGCAAAGATGGTATCCACAAAAACTACATCCGAAAGGCGAACGGCTGCGTTTGACTCAGCGTCCCATGCTACGACAGCCGCAAGGATAATGGCTCTCGAACCCGTTCGCATGGGTGGATACTCTCCTGTCATCCAATCGGAAATACAGATAGTTTGGTTACCTGACGGGCATAGAAAATCAATATCTTCGGCACTCGCATACGTCCATTCTAAGTCGTCGTCAACATATGTGCTTATTGCTGAAGAATCAGTACCATCTTCAAAATAAAACTCATCAGCATCCATTCCGAGGTAATAAACATGTGCATCTGCAGGCGTTGGGGTTAGGATGACTTGTCCTTTTTCAATCGTCATTGTGATGGTTGCACTCGGAGTTTGTGCGAATGCCACCAATGCTACTATGAGAGTAGCAATAAGTGAAGAAAATTTTTTCATGTTCATTTGTTTTTTTTAGTTATTAATTACACCGGTGGACGCAGGCGTTTTGCTTGGTTATGCGTTTCAAGTTTCGGCAGGCGGGGACGCCTTCGCACTCGGACAGTAATTAGGCGAGAAGCCTGCGTCCATCGGTATTCTTTACAAAGATTAGCCTATTGTTTGCGACCTGTCAAATCATATGCATCATCGTTGCGTATGATAAGGATATGTCC
>CAMFEN010000291.1 GCA_945949375.1 uncultured Bacteroidales bacterium
ACGACGCTCTTCCGATCTGTAGTGCGTAGGTTGAACGGTTGGGATAGCACACAGGTGTCGGGCGTGGAGATACTGCTGGACGACATCCGTTATTTAGACGCGACAGCGGACGAGATATATTTCGCCACGGTGAACCACCTTGATGAGAACGGTTATAATGTTTATTACGTGCAGACTCTACACCAACTCAACCCGCAGGTGTTTGCTTGGCTCGATCTGCTGGATATGAATGTGGTGGTGATAATCCTGCTGATGCTTGCGGTGTCTGGGTTCACCATCGTCTCCGGACTAATCATCCTGATTTTGGACGGAGTGCAGTTGATAGGTGTGTTGAAAGCATTGGGTGCCAACAACGGTTATGTGCGTCGCATCTTCATCGCTCAGGCTGGTATGCTCATCGGTAAGGGGATGTTGTGGGGGAATGTGCTGGGGCTTGGCTTGGCGGCAGTGCAATATTTCACGCATTGGATACCCCTTGACGCGGCGACCTACTATGTGAACTACGTGCCTATCGCCTTCCCTTGGGGATGGCTACTCATGCTCAATGCTGGCATACTGCTTGTTTCTCTGCTGGTTTTGCTCGCGCCATCCGCCATCATCACGCGTATCTCTCCCGCCAAAGTCATGCACTTCGAGTAATACCTCACCATTCCTTTCTACCAAATCTTTCCAAACATATTTACGTATTTCCAAGAAACGAAGAAGAAAGATGAATGCCTTGAGAGGGGCATTCAATTGTGAGTTTCAGTAGAATTGATAACATAAAATTGGTTAAAAAGAACATTATATGTAAGATTTTGGCACAATGTTTGATAGGTTGGGGTGGCGAAGTGTAATTATGAATTTTGAGGGCACTTACTCTATTCTATATAAGACTTACTAAAAAGCTTTGCTTGTCAAGGGATGAAAAAATCGATTCTATTTATGGCATTGTGCCTCACGGCTTTGTCCGCAGCGGCGCAGTACACGGTGAGCGGGAAGGTGGTGAGTGCCACGGACGGCAGCCTGCTGGAGATGACTACCGTACGGCTGTTTGCTTATCACAACGGCGACTCAACGATGGTGCAGGGGGCGCAGACGGACTTCGACGGCGAGTATTACCTCACCAATGTAAAGAACGGGCAATACAAACTATTTGTCTCTAACATAGGCTTCAAAGAGCAGGTAGTGAACGTTACGGTGGAAGGGAAAGACGTGAGCATGAAAACCCTTCGCCTGCGCGAGGATGTGCAGCACTTGGCGGAAGTGCAGGTGCAAGGTAAGGCGGCGGAGATGACCGTGAAAGGGGATACCATCGAGTACAACACCGCTGCCTACAAAGTGAACGAGAACGCGATGGTGGAAGACCTGCTGAAAAAGATGAACGGCGTGCAGGTAGACCAACAAGGCAACGTTACAGTGAACGGCGAGACCATCACTGCGGTGCGCATAGACGGCAAGAAATTCTTCGGCAACGACGTGCAGTCTGCTACGAAGAATATCCCCGCTGAGATGATAGAGAAGATACAGGTGATAGACGAAAAGTCAGAGACCGCCAAACTGACGGGATTTGAAGACGACGAGACGGAGCATATCATCAACCTGACGCTAAAGAAAGACCGCAAGAAAGGCGTGTTCGGTAAATACGCAGGGTCGCTGGGCGCGGACATGGTTACGGAGAACGAAGGTTGGTTCAACTACGGCGACCCTGCCTACGGCAACACCTCCGCCGAGCAGGCAAAGCATTTCTTTGAGGACGACTTCCGCTACAACGCGAACATCTTCACTAATCTGCTGCTGGGCGAGAGCCAGACGACCATCATCGGCTCCGCGAACAACACCAATGAGGTGCGTATGGCGCGCGGGCGCGGCAACTTCGGACAAGACGCTAACGCCGGTATCACCCGCAGCGAAAACCTCGGCGCGAACACCAATATCGATTTCAACGACCGTATCACCAAACGCGACAATGAGACCAGTCTGCTCATGGGCGGCGACCTTTCTTTCAGCCACTCGTACAACGACACCCGCTCCGAGACCAACAAAGAGCAATACGCAGGAGATATAACCTACCTCAACAACGACTCAACGAACAAGTTTGCGCAGACGTGGGATGTCAATCTTCGCTTGGAGTTTCAGTATCAGATAGACAGCATCAACAAGTTGATTCTGCAACCGACCCTTTCCTACACCGGCACCTCCTCGGTAGGCAACGATGACTACACCTATTTCCGCTCCGACAGCCTTGTGAACGACGGTTATCAGAATCAGCAAGACACGAGCCGCACCCTCACGGCGGGTATGCGCTTGACCTACAACCATAAGTTTCAGCACCCCGGTCGGTCGCTGACGCTGACGGGACGTATCAACTTCAGCAATACAGACGGCTTCTCCGAGACTTTTGCCTTCGATCGACTGCTGAACGCCGGCACAGTGGACCAGCACACCTTCAACCGCAGCAACAACCTGCAATACAATGTCCGCCTATCATACGTAGAGCCTATCTACAAGACGAACCACTTGCTGGAGATTGCGCCCGGATTTGCGAGCACCGTTCGGCACTCTACAAAAGACCAATATAGCAGGACGCCTGCGTATTCGGAATATGCCTACGACTCCACTTACAGCAACGCGCTGAGCACCCTCTTCTACCAAGAGCAACTGGAG
>CAMFEN010000292.1 GCA_945949375.1 uncultured Bacteroidales bacterium
CTACGAGCAACCGTACATTCGGCAGTCAGAACACCGCCGTAGCACGTGCCACGCAGACCTCTACGCGTACGGCAGCCACTGGGAGCGCCCAAACAGTGTCGCGGGCGGGAACAACGACTACGCGTACTAACACGGCAACCACTGCTGGAACAACCACGCGCGCGGCTACGACCACCCGCCCGTCTTCTGCTACGACCACACGCACAACGACTACCACTACCCGTACCTCTTCCGCAACGCCCGCTCGCACATCAAGTAGCACGACGCGCGCTACAAGTACTACGCCTGCTCGCACGAGCAGTAGCACTACCACCCGCACGAGCAGTAGCACCACTACCAATCGCACATCGAGCAGTAGCGTAAATACTACCCGCACCTCGAGTAGTAGCACTCGCTCCTCTGGCACTTACAGCGGTGGTAGCACCCGCTCTTCCGGCAGTTACGGTGGGGGCGGTGGTAGCACCCGCACCTCAGGTAGCGGCAGCACCCGTCGATAATTGTCAAATAGTCAATTGTCAAATTGTCAAATTAAACTATGCGTGTCCTCTTATTAAACGGTTCCCCGCATGAGCATGGCAACACTGCCATTGCCCTGCAAGAAATAGCCAACACCCTCCGCGCGGAGGGTGTTGACTCGGTTACTATCCATCTCGGCAACCAACCCACGCGCGGCTGTATCGCTTGCGGTGCTTGCAAGACCAAAGGCAGGTGTTGCTTCTCCGATACCTTGTACGACGCCATCCGTCAGACCTTAGAGGAGGGCATAGACGGTATCGTGGTTGGTTCACCCGTCTATTATGCGGGTCCCAACGGCTCCCTCTGCGCACTGCTCGATAGGGTGTTCCAGTCCTGTGCCTCGCTCCTCGCTTACAAACCTGCTGCAGCGGTGGCGGTATGCCGCCGTGGAGGAGCCAGTGCCACTTTCGACCGACTGAATAAGTACTTCACTATCAACAACATGCCCGTTGTCCCCTCCCAATACTGGAATAGTGTTCACGGCGGTGCACAGGGCGAAGCCGCGCAGGATTTAGAGGGCTTGCAGACCATGCGAACCCTTGCCCGTAACATGGCGTGGATGATTCGTGCCTTCGCCAAGCAGTCTCATCCCGCACCCGAGCAACCCCGCCAACGCACGAGTTTCATTCGGTAACGGAAAATTAATCTTATAATTGGGAATGCCTTTTTGGGGGAACTTTTCTTGAGGCTGTCTAACAAAATCGTTAGGCAGCCTCTTTGCTAATTAACGTGAGTTCGATATAAGCGAAGATATCAACTTATTGATAAACAGCAAAATAAATAGTAAATAACATAAAAAAATACTCGAATATGTGAGAAATTAATAGTAACTTTTTCAAGTTGTGTTGGTTAGTAGAATGTGCATATTATGCAACAAAGAGCGTGGAAACCAGCACGAAGAGCCAGTTGTGTTTGTTAGTGAAGGTGCATATTATGCTATCTTTGGGGGAACGGAGTTTTTTTTGTTTCATATATTTGCCTATATCGAATAAAAACACTATCTTTGCACCCGGAATAAGAAACATCCTCTCATACGATGTAAAACTATGAGTGGTCGCCACCGCGGCTATACATATTGAAAAAAGGCGTTTAATAACGTTTTGTTCTTGGCGTGTATGAACCTAGGAAATTCATAACTATTCTGTCAAGACGAAGCAACAAAAGACGTCTGCTTATTTTGTATTACTATGGAAGCATTGTACCTATTTATGTAGGTCAGTGTGGGTTATACAATTGGCAGGCTCGGGTTGTTCGTTCTACAGAATAAGGCAAATCCTAGGGCCTATACACGCAGGGACGAGTGATTCGTACCTGCTTTTTTGTGTATAATATACCCTATCATAGTATGCTACAACATTCAACAAAGTCCATTCTATTATGGCTAACAAGTATCGTTTGCATGACTCTCATGCTACTGTGCCCAAACATAACTTTCGCTACAGTCCATGATGCTGGTATAACTTATATCATAACCAGTCTAATTTTCCTTATTCCGGTGGCTGTCTTGATAACGATATTGCCCGCGAAGTGGCTATTTTGTTCTTCTGTCATGTTCTTTACTTTTCTATCCATGATAGATCAGGGAATGATTGACTTATACGGCGACTACCTTCTGCCTGGTGGAATCATTTCGACCATAAAGACCAATCCCCAAGAGGCTTCCGAATTTTATAAAACCAACTTCCGCGAGGTATTAAATCTCGTACCGATATCCTGTTTAGGAATACTATCTTGTATATGCTATCAGAAACCTCTATTATTCTACAAGAAATGGTACGTTGCAGTGCTCCTATTGTTTATACCTTGTGGTTTTGTAACATTTAAAATTGTGAAGTCATATAATAATGAAATCACTACTCGTTACTATGTGTATAATCGAATACTTAACCGCACCCCCTACAATGTATTCTATCAATCGTGGAACGCACATATTGACCTCAAGCATCGTCGTCAGGCGGAATACATGAAAAATATAGATATGGGTGCACATCGTACCTTTAACCCAATGCAAAAGGAAATATATGTATTTGCTATAGGGGAGTCTTTGCGCTATGATAATGTCTCCATAAATGGTCTATATCATCGACCAACTACTCCGCGTTTGGAGGCTATGGAGAATAT
>CAMFEN010000293.1 GCA_945949375.1 uncultured Bacteroidales bacterium
AGACCGTACTGCCAAGCAAGGCTTTTGCCAAGATTTCCTGCCGATTAGTTGCCGACCAAGACCATGAAGAAGTGTCGCAAAGCATGGTTGAATACCTACAAGCGATCGCTCCGAAGGTTGTTCGTGTGCAGGTAACGCCCATGCACGGCGGGCAAGGCTACGTGTGTCCGATAGATATTCCCGCGTACAAGGCAGCGGAAAAGGGCTTCGAGATAGCCTTTGGCAAACGTCCGTTGGCGGCTCGCCGAGGCGGCTCGATACCTATCATCTCATCTTTCGAGAAGGTGCTCGGCGTGAAGACAATACTGATGGGCTTCGGTTTGGAGAAAAACGCGATTCATTCTCCCAACGAGTCGATGGACTTAGAAGTGTGGGAAAATGGTATTGTCGCTGTTGTTGAGTTCTACAAACACCTTACAATATCCGTTTGAAAGGGCGAGATTATTAAAGTAAATAGAAGGACAAGTTTTTCGGCATTGAGATGATGTCGCAATTCTTCGTCTTTCATTAAGAATATGTTTGTTCGGCTTCCCATATCTAAATCTATTGCTAACCGCCAGCTTATCCTCCAAGCTCAGGCAGGCGTATCGCTCTTAGAGTTAGGGGATGATACACCGAGTGATGTTCGAGTGTTGCATGATGCGTTGGTGCAACTTAATCGCGCGGGTACGGCTGTGGTTGACGTGGGAAATTGTGGAACAGCAATGCGTTTCCTAACTGCCTTTTGTGCATTGTCCGGAAAATCTGTTGTGCTCACGGGGTGCGAACGTATGCATCAACGCCCTATTGGGCAACTCGTAGATGCTCTCCGCACTCTTGGTGCAGATATAGAATATATTGAGCGCGAAGGTTATCCTCCACTACGGATACAAGCGAATAGTGTTTCTTTGCCGACTGGGGCGCGTGTTGTTCTTAGGCATCCGCAATCCACCCAATTTGTTTCCGCATTACTTTTGATGGGCGTGGAGGTAGAGACTGATAGTTGTTCTCCATATATAGAGATGACAAGGCAGTGCATTCGACAATTCTCTACGCTCTATGCTTCGCCTTCCAATCTTGCAGTTAATCTTGCGGCCTTCCTTGAGCGCGATTGGTCATCTGCTGCGTTTTGGTACGAGTGGGTAGCACTCCACGGTGGTGAACTCTGCTTGCAAGGATTATCAAACAAAACCCTTCAAGGAGATAAAGTAGTGGTCGACCTTTTCTTACCTTTAGGAGTATCCACAACGTTTACTTCCAAAGGTATTATTATCAGAAAAGACCAGCCCGTTACTTGTACTACGTTGAAGGTAGATTTTTCTTCGTGTCCTGATCTTTATCCTGCGTTGGCGATAGCCTGTGAACAGTTAGGGATTTTGCTTCAAGCAACGGGTGTGGAGTCGCTATGTATTAAGGAATCTGACCGTTTGCGTGCTGTTGCCGAGCACAAAACTTATAGCGACCACCGTATAGCCATGGCTCTGCTTGCAGCAGACCTCCTTTGTGATGACACTGAGTGCATTGGAAAGTCGTATCCGAAGTTTTTGAAGACCCTTAGTGTTTTGAATACGCTCAAAAAACAGATAACAACAATAGTACCTCGCCGTGGAGTTAATGATGATGGAAAGGGCAAAAAATACGCGCTCAACAGCCTTATTAGTCAGGCCACTACTGATTATGTTTGGCTGATGGATGACGACATTGTTCCCGCCCCCATTGTCAAGAGGGGGGGGGATATATCTTTTCTTTCGCTCTTTGGGCAGAACATAGGAGATTTGGCTGCCGCGGAAGCACCGGATCTAATCATGTTGCCTATTCGTATGCAGATACAGTCGGAACAAAAGCCCAATCTCCTTGAGCGTTTGCAGATAACTGAATATGCGGCTATTCAAGGGCTTACTATATGGTCGGCGAGGTGCGGGCATCCTGTCATGTGTAGCAGTGCCAATTTGATTGTGCGCAGAGATAGATGGCTGGAAGCATATTCAGACCTTCATCTTGAGTTAGCGAGCGGCGACGATATGTTTCTTCTTGAATCTTTCAAACGCCGTGGATTGCGGATTGCTCTTTCCGAGGATGAGGAGCTCACTGCTATAATTCGCCCAATCCCTACGTGGCGGGCTTTCTTACGTCAGCGTATGCGGTGGGCTGGAAAAGCACCAGCCTATAAAGACAGAGACATCATAACCTGTGGAAGCATTGTGTTGCTGGCGAATATCATTCAGATTTTTTTTCCACCGCTTTTATTGGTAAAATTTCCTATCGAATATGCTTTCATTCGCTCTCGCGAACATCGATCTAAACATTTTGTCTTAAATATTCAGTTCTTTTTTATTGCACTGTTGCTTGAGATACTTTATCCTTTCTATATCCTATTCTCTCTCATTGGCGGTGTATTATGTACCCAAAAAAGACATCAAGTCTCTTTTTAAGTGCACTAACTTATATGAAAGTAACAAAAAACGCATAAGACTATTGCAAATACAAAAAAAATGTAGTATCTTTGCACGCAAATTTTTATTTGCACCATGCGAAAGCGTCTTTGGATATTTCTTTGTTTTTTCCCCTTATACATAGCGGGGGCGGTTTATACGCCCCAAACAGTTCCCGACCCGAAAGAAAAAGGGCAATGGGAGTATGTGGCGAACCCCG
>CAMFEN010000294.1 GCA_945949375.1 uncultured Bacteroidales bacterium
CCGGTTTGGAGAAAACCTCCCACAGAGTAGGCGAAGCCCTGCAATTCCTTACCAAGGGTTATCAAGAAGACCCCGAAGCTATACTGCGCTCTGCCCTCTTTGAGGAGGATTACCGTCAGAGGGTGGTAGTGAAGGATATCGATTTCTATTCTCTCTGCGAACACCATATGTTGCCTTTCTTCGGCAAAGCCCATGTGGCATATATCCCAAATGGTAAAATCACGGGCTTAAGTAAGATAGCCCGTGTGGTGGATGTTTTCGCTCGCCGTCTGCAAGTGCAAGAGCGCATGACCACACAAATCAAAGACTGCATACAAAACACCCTCAATCCGCTCGGGGTGATGGTGGTAATCGAAGCCGAGCACCTCTGCATGCAGATGCGTGGAGTGCAAAAGCCTCATTCCCTCACCACTACTTCCGACTTCACTGGTGCCTTCACCCATCTTGAGACTCGCAACGAGTTTCTTCGTTTGATAAAAGGTTGATGCGAGTTTTCTAATTCATACTTGTCTATGTCCTTTCTTTGTGTTTTAGCGGCAGTAGCCAGTTTTGTTATTGAGACCAAGTCGAGCATTTCCGCCAGCGGCGACTTGCCGGAAGGCTCACAAGCGACCTACGAATGTACCTATAAGAAAGGACAACTCACCAAGGGCAATACGGCAACGCTCTCCTTAACAGGCTGGCAAAATACTTGCATTCAGCGAGTGACGCTTTCTATGCGATCTAACAAAAGCTCCGGTGCCGGAAGTTTGGTTATGCAAGTAGGTGGCAACACCGTGTGGAAGATAGACGATTGCAAGTTTGATTCTATGGCATGGCATGGCAGTTATTCTGACATCTATGTACCTATATCGCATACTTTTACTCCTGCTATTTCTTCTCAGGGGGATATTCAAATTCTGATAACCGCAAGTGCAAACTCTTTGTATATAGAGAGTTACGAGATAGAATGGACAAAGGGGGAAGCGCGTCCATACAACGTAACATTGGTCTCGGACGGAACTAATGTATTTACGCAAGTGAGCGAGCAATCGGTCGGTAGCGGAGTTGTGCTTCCATCGTTGCCGGATATTGCTGAATGGTTTTTCTTGGGATGGAGTGAGATTCCCATAGCAGAAACCACTACTTTTCCATTTATTTTCTCAGCGGGCACAAACTATTACCCTTCCTTTGATACTCGTCTATATGCCGTCTATACAGATTATCGAAATCCCGAATTGTCCACAAAACAATATACCGAAGCCAATTCCGGTTTCTATGCCCTTGCGTTTCCTATTACAGAAAAAGCTCTGAATGGTGAAGTGGATGAGACCATGCATGGAGTACCTCTTTCGGATGTCTCATTACGGAAAGATAGTAGTGGCTACTATGAAAGGTTGTTTGAGATCAGTCCTTCGATGATCTATGCTATAGATTTTCAAGATGATACCATTGCGCAGATATGGCATGCAGAGAGTGGCGAAGGGATAGGGTATAAGAACAACAATGTGTGCGCCGGTACTTTTGAATGGCACTACCGACGGTTGCCGGATGCAACCTTTGCTTTCTATGTGCCGCAAGATAAAGTTTATTCCCGGGTTTTAACAGTGACTTATAATGCACAAAGCGATTGCATTGTTGCAGCCTGTGTTTCTTTTCTTGATTCATTGTTGAGAAGTCAGGCTTTGTTATATGAGGCAGATTATAGTGAATGCCCTATTCGCTACACATCTTATCCATATGGGCAAACTATCCCGTCGGTGCTTTCCGCGCAGAAAGAGACAGAGACACGAATGGTGCAAATGGGATTATATCGCCTGTATATAAACTCTAACGACAAGAAGATTTTGCAATTTGATAACTTGTAATTGACGCTATTGTTGTAGGTTTGTTGCGGATGTGCGGTATTTTATTTTGTATCTATTTGTTTAGAATATCAGGAGTATCATTTTATACGAACTAAATCCATATTTCTAAGATTTTCATGAGATTATAGTTTGGGGTAGAAGACTATCTATCTTTTGTACTGTATCACCTAACGATAGAGTAATATCTGTGCAAGTGTGTGCGGATAGCTTGTGTATTTTGTAAACTCTACTTTGCAAAACAAAGAAAATTTCGCAAAAATAGGTTCTTTGTATTGCATAGTTCATAAAAAAGTAGTACTTTTGCCATAGATTTCTAACACAAACCAAGGAAGGAGGTCTGTGAGAATCAATCTAATCAACTAATTATTAACTACTTATAAAAACAAACTGAATTATGAAAAAGGTAATGTTTCTTTTCGCAAGCCTTTTGATGACGATGAGTGCTTGCTCCTCCAAACCCCAAGTAGGGACGTTCAACGAATTGCCAGCCCGCGCACAACAGTTTATCACCACTTATTTCGCTCAATCCGACATAGCGTGGATACAATGGGAGCGCAGCGGTGTAAGCAAAGAGTATGAAGTGCGCCTCAATAGTGGTGTAGAGATGGAGTTTTATGGCGACGGCTCCTTAGAGACTATCGACTGCAAGCCCAATGCCGTACCCGATGGTATTGTGCCGGCTACGATCGCTACTTATGTGAGCACCAAATTCCCGCAGGCGTTTGTGGTGAAGTACCACATTGACCGCCGCGAACAAGAGGTGGAACTCAACAACGACTTAG
>CAMFEN010000295.1 GCA_945949375.1 uncultured Bacteroidales bacterium
ATGCGGAGATGACCGCCAACGGCTTCCGCTTCACGGTAACGGGCTTGGACGAAGGATCCGCGTATGCCTACACCCTCACCGTTCGCAACGCTGCTAACACCGTTTTGGAGACCTATACGGGCGACTTCACCACCCTGAGCAACACCCCGACAGGCATCAACGAATCAGCAGGCGAGGACGCACACGCACACGGACAAGTGGAGAAAATCATCCGCGACGGGCAAGTCCTCATCCTCCGCAACGGCGAGACCTACGACATGATGGGACAAACGCTGTAGTTGCAGGTATCAGGTATCAGGTATCAATCCAAAGCAAGAATCCACCCTCGTAGTTCCATGCTGCGGGGGTGGCTTGTGATAGTATGGCAAGGTATGCTAAAGGAGGTGCGGTCTCCAGGCCGCACCACCATTGAATTTCAAAGTCGAAGGTAGCTGCAACTCCCCCGCCTCTCTTCGTTTATCCCGACTTGTCGGGAAAAGGAGGGGTGAAGCGATGTCCAACGGACATCACCTGCGCACCCTGCAAAAAAAGAGGCAGTCTAACAATTTTTAGACTGCCTCCGTTGGTTATACAACGCTATCTGTATTGTTCTTTTAATGAATGACTGATGAGTTGTGTCGCTGTTTGTGTCATTCGCCGGTGAAATAGCGGACGGCGTTGCGGAAGAGCGGTTGTAGTTTGTTGCCTGCTATGTTGCGGAACACATTCTCTTCGTAGCGCTCGCTGTGCCCCATCTTGCCGAGTATCTGTCCGTTGGCGGAGAGGATTCCTTCGATGGCGTAGTAGGAGCCATTGGGGTTGTAGGGCGACTGCATGGTCGGTTCGCCTGTGGCGGGGTCAGCATATTGGAATGCCACTTGCCCGTTGGCGAAGAGCTCCTGCGCCATGGCTTCGCTGACAACGAACTTCCCCTCGCCGTGGCTGACAGCGATACTATGCAAGTCGCCTCGGCTCATGCCGCGCAGCCACGGACTGCGGCTGCCATCGGTCGCCACCACGGTAGTTACCATCTGCGAGATATGGCGGTTGATATCATTGCGGAAGAGCGTGGGCGAGTCGGGCGTTACCATGCCGAGTTTGCCGTAGGGCAGCAAGCCGCTCTTGACGAGGGCTTGGAAGCCGTTGCAGATACCGAGGATGAGTCCCCCGCGGTCAATCAGCGCGGTGATAGCCGCTGCCACCTTCCTATTGTTGATGACATTAGCAATAAATTTACCGCTGCCGTCGGGCTCATCGCCTGCGGAGAAGCCGCCCGCGAACATCAGGATATGGCAGCGGTCAATATGCGCCGCCATCTCGTCAATGGAGTCGAGGACATCCTGCGGCGTGAGGTTGCGGAAGATAGTCGTCTCCACCTCTGCGCCCGCTGCACGCCATGCCTTGGCACTGTCGTAGTCGCAGTTCGTACCCGGGAAGACAGGGATATAGACGACGGGAGTTGTGGATGAAGGATGAAGGACACAGGATGAAGGACTTATTACCTTCGTCTGATTGGATGAAGGATGAAGGACACAGGATGAAGGACTTGTTGCCGGATAGATATGCTCGAAGGGGGCAGTATTGGCTTTCAGCAATGCCTCGCGGCTAATGCGTTCACCGTTGATAATGAGGTCGTCGCTTTCCATCACCTCACCTATTTTGGATGAAGGATGAAGGATACAGGATAAAGGACTTATTACATTCGTCTCTGAGGTTTCAGAGTCGGCACTATTTTGTCCTTCATCTTTTATCCTTGCTCCATCATCTACAGAACTATTTAGTCTTTCATCCTGTGTCCTTAATCCTTCATCCTCTTTCGCCTCCACCAATATACTCCCGTAGTTGTACGCAAAGAGTTCGTCTTCGGAAAGGGTTATGTTCGCTGCCAGTTGGTTGCCGAACGACATCTTCGTGATTGCCTCTGCCACGCCGCCGAAGCCGATGGCATACGCCGACACGATACGCCCGCGCTGTATGCCCTCCGTTACAGCCTGCCAGTTGGCTTGCAGTTGGTCGGTATTCGGCATGTAGTTCGCTAAAGGCGTGTGTTTCACGAGGTAGAGCCGGTTTCCCGCCTGCTTGAACTCCGGCGAGATCACCTTATCGGCTTTCACCGTGGTGATACCGAAGGCAATGAGCGTCGGCGGCACGTTGATATGCTCAAAGGTGCCCGACATAGAGTCCTTGCCACCTATACTCGGCAGCCCCAATGCCACCTGCATCTTCAGTGCGCCCAACAATGCCGAGAGCGGCTTTCCGAAGGTGTGCGGGTCGTGGGTCATGCGCTCGAAATACTCCTGATAGGAGAAGCGCATGCGGCTGTAGTCAGCGCCGGCTGCCACCACCTTGCTGCATGCCTCCACCACCGCGTAGGCAGCACCGTGGTACGGACTCCACTCGGCGATGAAAGGGTTGTAGCCATACGCCATGATGGACGCCGTATTGGTAACGCCGTCGGTGGGCAGTTTCTGCACGCTCACCTGCGTCTCGGTCTGCTGCGTCTTGCCGCCGAAAGGCATCAGCACCGTGCTGCGACCGATAGTGGCATCGAACATCTCGATAAGCCCTTTCTGCGACACTACGTTCGGTGCTGCCAGCATATTCTCCATCCGCTCTTGCAGGGTGTTGCCTGCGGGCTGTTGGCAGA
>CAMFEN010000296.1 GCA_945949375.1 uncultured Bacteroidales bacterium
TTCCTAACATTTGTAACATTGACATTTAGTATTCATTTGCATATTTCAAAAAAAAAGTTGTACCTTTGCAGCGCCTTCCCGGGTAAATATACGACCGATTTCAGCAAGTGCTACGGAGCATATATGAAAAATGCAATTACGGTAAAAAGACGGCAAAAAGACGGCAAGAGGAGCTGACAAAAACAAAAGAACAATTTCAGATATACCACTAACCATATTGTACGCTCCAACACTCTATAAACGCACAAAATAATAGAAAAACACATAAAAAGTAAATAATTTTGCAATTATATTTGGTTATTCCAAAAAAAACATGTAACTTTGCCGACGAATTTAGTGTTATTGTGTTATCTCGCTACTCCCGCTAACAATAGCTTTCAGCATCGAAAAACCAACTTCTTTTTACCTATACCAAGTCTCAATCCACCCCTGCTGATTATTACTCATCGGGCATTCTCAATAGCACTCCAACACCGCCATGCCAGCTGAAATCGGTCGATTAAAGTAGGTAATGCATGCGCTCGGGGTTGCTGGCTGAAAAGAGTCTTCCAAAGAGCTGCGGTCTCCATGCCGCACAAAAGAAAAACAATAGAAATCTTCGAAATATGGCAAAAAGAGCATAATCGCAAATGCGCTATACATAACAACTAATTAACCATATTACTAACTAAATTTTTTTATTCGTATGAAAAAGATTTTTACGCTTGTAGTGGCACTCTGTACGCTGACAGCCGTACACGCCACCTACTATCTGCACGAGAGCTTCGAGCAGGCGGAAGGCAAATTGGTGAACACTATGTTTACTGACGAAAATCTGACCGATTGGATGCAACTTGCTGCTGGTGCTCCTGATTCGATGGTCGTTGTTAACAAAAACTTGACTTTTGCAGGTTATGCAACCACTGGTGTGGGCAATTGTGTACAGTATGGTATCAATAGTGAACTCAATGGTTCTCGCTTGGCTATTCGTAACATCGTACCGCAAGATGTTGCAATCAAGTCCGGTAGTTGCTATGCTGCTGCTATCATCAAGGTGGATAGTCTTCATGTCTTGACAGCAAATGATGACTATGTTACTCAACGAGCAGGCTATCTCTTTGCGTTAGGAGATGAGTATAAAAATGCCTATGCTCGCCTGTATGCAAGAACTGTAAACGATGAGGCTGGTAAGCCCAAAGGCTATCAACTGGGTATTGGAAAGTATAACGAGGCATTGGATCAACTGAAGTTTGCAGAAACAGTTTATAATACAAGTGAGACCCATCTTGTGGTAGTTGAGTATGTATTCGTTGATGGAGTTTATAATGACAGTATCAATCTTTTTGTTGACCCTTCGGCTGATACGACAGTACCTACGTTGGTGAATGTATATGAGAATAGAGGTGATATCTCATCTATCTCTCGTTTTATTTTGTCTGAGAGTTCATGCCAACAGGGAAAAGTGTTTATTGATGAGATTAAGGTGGCTACAGATTGGGCTTCTCTCTTCAATGAGGCAGCAGAGCCTGTAAAATTGCCCGTATTAGCAGTAACCCCCGCATATCCGAGTTTCACAGAAAATGACAAGCCTATGGAGGTGGATAGCACATACACCACAACGATTACCATCACCGGGCAAAACTTAACTGGAGATGTTACGCTCTCTTCCACCCGCCCCGATGAGCTAACATTGAGCAAGACCACATTGACGAAAGCCGAGATAGAGGCAGACGGCGGTGTAGAAGTAGTGCTAACCGCGAAACCCACTGCTATCGCGGCTTATGAGAAGGTAAACATTTCTCTAACCGATGCAGACAACAATGTCCTCAAAGCAATTTCGATTACATGGACGGCTATCAAACCTGTAATATGCAAAACCATTGCAGAACTCAACGCGGCGATGGAAGATGCAACAGGAGAGGCTGCACTCACACTGAACTTCACAGGAGAGGCTATCGTTACATATAGTTTTGTAGTACCAAGCAAAGGGGGAATGTCAAGTAGTATGGTTATCCTGCAAGATGCAACCGGTGCTTGCCTGATGGATCGCAGTGGTGCCTTTTTCGACTTTGATTACGAAACATATATAGAAACAGACCTTCTCCCCGTAGGCGCAAAAGTAACTGGTCTGGATTTAACCGACTATACCAATGGTAAGATTCTCTTCTTGATGCCCAATCAGAGCAGTCTGCAACCCGACTTCGAGGTGCTCGGTAGTGGTGAAATCAGTCCGAGAGTGGTTACTACCGCTGAGTTGATAAACCATCCGTTTGAGTTGGTTACCCTGCAAAATGTTACTTTCGTTCCTGAGGCTACCGTTACTAAGTTTGATATTGCAAAAGCGGAGGCAGATGCCAATGGTATGGGTAGCGCAGTGCTGGTTGACCTCAAACAAGGCGAAACGATCATTACGGCAAACGTTAGCGCAGCAACATCGTATGATTGGGAAACAGAGGTAGAAGTGCCGGAGAGCAACCTGATAGGCACCACTATCCCCACCGACCCTGCTGATGTAACGGGTGTTGTATGGGCTGCTGACGAGATTCGTCTGCGTAGCACCGATGACATCAAGGCAGCTACCACCGCCATCCACAATGCAGCATTGAGAGATCGGAAGAGCGTCGTGTAGGGAAAGAGTGTAGAT
>CAMFEN010000297.1 GCA_945949375.1 uncultured Bacteroidales bacterium
GCCGAAATGCTCTTCCGCCTTAGCCCAGTCGCCATCAGCCATAGCAGCCACGCCGAACTTCTCGCGCGCAGAGATAGGGAAGATCGTTGCCTCGGGCAGCAGCCGCTGCCAAAAGGCAACCAGTTGCTCCAAGGTCTCCTGCGTGGTGAGGTCAATCTTGTTGATGACAAGGAACACCCGCGCGCGGGACGCTGCCATCTTCTTCACCTTTTCAAGGAAATCGGCATTGCGGTCGGGATTGTCCTGCACATCGGTTACATAGAGCAACACATCCGCGTCCACGAGCGCGGAGCGGGAGAACTCCAGCATTTGCTCCTGCAAGCGGTAGTTGGGTTGGAGCACGCCCGGGGTGTCGGAATAGACCATCTGGAAGTCGTCGCCGTTGACAATACCCATGATACGATGGCGCGTGGTCTGCGCCTTGGAAGTGATAATCGACAGCCGCTCACCCACCAGCGCGTTCATCAGCGTGGACTTGCCCACGTTGGGATTACCTACGATATTTACAAAACCCGATTTATGCATACTAATAACTTCTTTGCTAAATATATCTTGGTATTATTCACCTGAATTTTACGATACAATCAATACAAGTCGGCTTTTCTGATATCTTATCAATAAAGACATTAGCCGGATGCATATCCTCCAAATATAATCGTTCTCCAATATAGTTAACACCTCTGCCATCTCCATTATCACAGAACCCCTTAGCTGCAACCATTTTATCAATTTCTGATTTGGTAGCAAGACGCGCGCATTCTACATACGGTTGCGTGAGGATTGTACGAAACAATCCATCCGAATCGCGTGTAAAACCCACTACCTTCATCTGAGTTTCAGGAAAAAGTGCATTGTGAAGCACAATAGACTCAAAAGCCTTACCAAGAGTAGAATATATGGACGTTCTCTCTTTTATGACCGCTCCATCCCCTGACTTGTAATAGACTTTTGCCTCAGCTCCCTGTGCAATCTTTGGACCAAAAGTATCTATGAGGATCTGTTCAGAATTGGGTATCCATAGTTTCTTTGCCACAGCCCATTGGTACACAAGTTCTTCCTGCCGAGCATCTATTTCCCAGTTTGTTGGGTTTCCTTTGCATGCTGAAGCATTGCCACTTGTTGCAAGGCTTGTTCGCGCGTAACACGCGACGGTGTACGCCCCAATGAGCACCGAATCTGCCGAGCAGAGTCCTGCATGCTCTTGTAAATTGAATTGAGGAAAATTTGTTCTTCCATTGAGAATATCGTTTGTATAGTCATCAATTTGTTGCAAAACATGCGAAGAGAATCCCTCTTCACGAATTGCCCTATAAATCGGCATTATTGCATCATTGGCTGCATTCATATCCTTTACAACATTGCGCTTGCAAAAGTACTGCTTTTTTTTGGAATATGCAAATGAATACTGAATTTTAATGTCGCAAATTGCCCGGGTGCGCAGGGGCTTCCGGGTGCGCAGGCGTCCCCGCCTGCTAAATGGTCAGATTGTAAATTGTCAAATTCCGGCGTCCCCGCCTGCTAAAAAACACAGCCACCCCCGTAGCATGGAACTACGAGGGTGGCTTCTTGTATAGGATTGAAACCTGCAACCTGAAACTACAGCATATTGCCCATCATGTCGTAGGCAACGCCGTTGCGGAGGATGAGGACTTGCCCGTCGCGGATGATTTTGCGGGAGGGCTTGTTCTGCTGCTCGGTTTCGGAGAGAGCCGTATCTTCGGTGGTGTCGAAAGTGCCGCTGTAGGTCTCTATCACCTCGTTGTCTGCACCATTGACGGTGAAGGTATAGGTGTAGTGGCTGTTCGCATCTAAGTTCGTTACCACAAACGAGAAGCCGTAAGCCGTCGATTGTGCATCGCCTTGGTTTGCCGATTGCTCGCCGTTGCGGGCGGGTGCAAACGCCATGCCTACTAACTGACCCATGTTGTTGAAAATCAGCGTGCAGAAGACCTCGCCATCTTTGGTGATGGTCAGCGTATAACTGCTGGCGGTGGGATTGACGGGCCAAGAGAAGGTGGCGTAGTTACCCGTAACCGTAACGCCGACTTGGTCGGTGGGAGCACCATCGGGCAATTCAGAGATCTCGTAGAAATGGTAAAAGTCGCTCCAAACTGCAGCCATTTGATAGTCTCGAATGGTGCCTGCGGGTACATGGATATAGCAGTGCTTGCTGACTTCCTCGAAAGTGCCGTAATTTGTACTTCCATCGCATACAGGCGGAGTGGTGGCGTAGCAGTAGATGTCTGTGAGTGAACAACGATAGAACGCATTGCCTCCAATGCTTATTACGGAGTTGGGGATGTTGAGGGAGGTAATGGAGGTACAACCACTGAATGCTTGGCCTCCAATACTTGTTACTGTTTCGGGGAAAGTAACTAAATCCTTTACCTCAACATCATTGATATACAGGTTATGTGAGTAGAAGGTAGGATTACTTTCAAAACTTATAGCACACCAACTTGCTAAATCGCCTGTGTAATTAGTTTTGGTAAGGGAGGAGCAACCATTGAACGCACTGCTTTCAATGCTTGTTACGGAGTTGGGGAGGGTGATGGAGGTGAGGGAGGACATACCGTAGCATAAATACGAAGGAATCGTTTCTACTTCTTCTCCAAA
>CAMFEN010000298.1 GCA_945949375.1 uncultured Bacteroidales bacterium
CTCCGCCGTCGCGTTCTTCAGCCGCTGAAACGACGGATTGAGGTCGCCCGCAAGATACACCGTTACCTCCACGGGCGCATCCAACTCATTGAGCAACTGCTTAGTAGCCGTCGAGAGGCTGTATCGTTGGTCATCGGTCAGGTCAAGCCGCAACACGCAGAAGTGTGCCGCCACATTCAGCAGCACCACTCCCACAATGGCTATGACCCACCAATAACGCTTCATATTCACTTCGTGTTAATGACTCCGCTTCACTCCCTGTACAGCCCGAAGGGCTTCCTCACACGCAGTTCTTTACATTTACTTTCTTACAGCCCCGCAGGGGCTTCCTCACACATAGTTTCTTACAGCCCGCAGGGCTTCCTTACACGCAGAGGCTTTCTTACAGCGCAAAGTGCTTCCTTTACTGCGCTTTCAGCGCATTCATCACTTCCTCGTTCACCACTACCTCATACTTTTTGCGCAGCGCCTCTATCCACAGTTTCTCCAAGTAGTCTTGGTAGTCGGTCGTTACTTTCCCGCGCTCGTCGGTGTACTCCTCCGGCGCCTTCAGTACCTTGCCCACGCATACCACATGCGGCAGCAGGCTATCTGCCTCAAATTCAGCCCCTTTCACCTTGAAGCCGTATTTGTCCACCGCAGCGTTCTGTCCTTTCTCCCATAGTCCGTGTTGGAACTTGATATAGGTCGTGCTGTCGATGTTCAGTCGCTGATTCAGATACGAAGCCACGGAGTCGGGCTCGGCGTTCTTGATGATGGCTTTCGCGGCTTTCAGCGTCGCTTGGTCTTTGCATTGCAGCACCCAGCCTTTGTAGCGCGGCGCGTCCCAAGGGTAGTTCTTCTTGTTCGCAGCGAAGTAGTTCGTCAGCCCAACCGTATCTTTCGCCGCCTTATCCCATACCTCGCGCAGCGACACCTCAAAGAGCAGGATACCGTCGTGGTACTCGCGCACAAGGTTACGCAGGTCTTCGTATTTCTCTTCCAAGTGCGCATCGGCGTACTCTTTCACCTCGCGGTCGCTCATCGTCTCCGGCAGGTTGTACTCCGCGCGGGTCTTGCGCACGAACGAAGCATCCGCCTCGCGCATCCGCTCATCGCGTTGCACCTGACGCAGTATCTGCTGACGCATGCTGTCAAGCGGCTGAATGCCGCGCTTCCCTTGCAGGTAGATGATATGCCAACCGAAGTTGCTCTCAAACGGAGCACTTATCTCGCCTACATTCATCCCGAATGCCGCGTCCTCAAACGGCTTCACCATCATCCCTTTGCCGAACCAGCCGAGGTCGCCCCCGCGTACGGCAGAGCCCTTGTCGTCAGATAGTTGGCGCGCCATATCGGCGAAGTTCTCCGGCGTCAGCAGCAGCGAAATAGAGTCGATAGCGGCTTTCTGTGCGGCTTTCTGCTCCTCATTCCCGCGCTGCACCATCTTCATCACATGCGAAGCATGCACCTCCTCGTGCGCGCGCGCTTCCTCCACAAGGGCGATATGGAAACCATACGGCGTGCGAAACACCTCCGTTACCTCACCCACAGGGGTGGTATATACCGCGTTCTCAAACGAATAGATATAGCGGAAAGGCGTTATCCATCCTAATTCCCCGCCCGTCTCTTGCACGCCCGGGTCGGTCGACACCTCGCGCGCTACGGCGAAGAAATCCTCCTTCGGCTGCTGCACCATCTTCTTCCCTTTCTTGATAGCCTTGCCCGTGGTTACACGCACGCGAGCGTCCTCAATAGCGGCTTTCGCAGCCTCTACCACGCTGTCCGGCGCATTCATCGGGCATTGTATCGCGATATGTGCGGCGCGGCGGTTCATCGCCATACGACCATAACTCATCTCCACAAGGCTGTCTATCGCGGCATCATCCCGCAGATACTTCGGCGTAGCCTGCGCGCGGTAGCCCTTCAACTCTTTCAAGAAAGCCTCCGTCGTGTCTATCCCTTGCGCCTCTGCCTCTGCCACTTTCAGTTTGAAGTTGATGAACAAATCCAGATACTCCTCAATAGACTTCTGGTCTATCGTAGTCTCTTGGTTGTTCTTCTCGTAGATGTAGAGGAATTCCGACGCCATCACGGGCTTGCCGTCAATTGTCATCAATACTGCATCCTCGGCAGCGAATACACCAACGCTCATCGCGCCGAACAAAATTGCTAAAAGTACTTTTTTCATAGTGAATATAATCTAATTTTCAGTTTGTTTTCAATTTGCGTGCAAAGATACTACTTTTTTCTGAAATATGCAAATAAATCAACGTTTTTTAATTCTCCCGTAGATATTTACACAAAAGGGACTGCCCAACCGGTCGAGTTAGGCAGTCTCTTACTAAACAAGTGGATCCTACACAAGAATTGAGCCCGATCTACTTCTCATTTCCGAACATCCCATCCTCCTGCCGTCTTGCTCGGTTCCTGCTCGGTTTCTGCTCGGTTCCAGTACGAGTCTAAACCGAGTCTATACCGACACTTGTAGGGAGGAAGCCTAGGTTCCCGAAAATTACGCTATGGGGACTCATTAGACAGTCCCTTGCTAACCACTCCGCTTAGCCCACCTTCTTACTGCTCAATGCCAACATACCTACAAACGTCAGTATGGCATTCAATA
>CAMFEN010000299.1 GCA_945949375.1 uncultured Bacteroidales bacterium
CGCTTTACTGTCCTGCTCAACTCCGATGTAGCGGTTACCGAAGGTTGGCTCACGCCGCTACTGACCTATATGGAGCAACACCCCGAAGTGGCAGCAATACAACCGAAGATACTCTCCGACCTACAGAAAGACCACTTCGAACATGCCGGCGCCGCAGGAGGTTACTTGGACATACTCGGATATCCTTTTTGCCGTGGGCGTATCGTAGGATATGCAGCGAAGGACGAAGGGCAATACGACACCGAGGCGGATGTGCTATGGACATCGGGCGCGTGTATGTGCCTGCGCACGAACCTATATAAAGAAGTAGGCGGTTTGGATGGCGATTTCTTTGCTCACATGGAGGAGATAGACCTCTGCTGGCGGCTGAATTGCAGAGGATATCGGTTGGCATGCCTGCCGAAGTCGAAGGTGTATCACTTGGGCGGTGGAGCACTCCACTATGAGTCGCCGCGCAAGACTTACCTCAACTTCCGCAACAACCTGCTGATGCTCTATAAGAACCTGCCAGCCTCGCGCCTATGGTGGGTGATGGCGGTGCGCTGGGGGCTGGACTATGTGGCGGCGCTGCAACTGCTATTGACCGGCAAACCGAAGAATGCGTGGGCGGCACTGCAAGCACGATGGGACTATCATCGGATGAAGCCGAATATGCGCTCCAAACGCAAGGAGAACATGAGGATGGCAACCGTCCCCTATCCCGATACCATCTGCCGAAGGAGCATTATTTGGGACTACTATATACGCCAAAAGCGACAATAAATTGTTCATTTTTTCCGATTTTATTGCCGATTATTTGGCTATATGCGAAAAATAGACTACCTTTGCGCCGGAAAAATTATTAAATTTACAAATTCACAAATTTACAAAAGTATGAAGCATCACTATTTGCATTACCTGCAAGAGGTAATGAAACATCAGTGGGGTGATACGGCGGTGTCGGATTATGGGGAGAAGCAGGCGTACACCTTTGGGCAGATGGCGGAGGAAGTGGAGCGATTGCATGTGCTGTTTGAGAAGATTGGGATTAAGGCGGGCGACAAGATTGCGATTGCGAGTAGAAACTGTGCGAACTGGGTGGTGGCCTATTTGGCTATTCAGACCTATAAAGCAGTGGTTGTCAGTATCTTGCAAGATTTTAAGGCAGAGGATATCGCGCACCTGTTGCGCCATTCCGATGCGAAGTTGCTGTTTGTAGGTCCGTATGTATGGAAAGACTTGCAGCACCAAGACCTGTCGCAACTCACCGGCGTGCTCTCTATGGAGGACTTTGCCTTCCTGCGTGCGCAGGAGAGCCTTGCTATTCCTACCTACGAGGAGGTGTCTGCCGCCTTCAAAGCCAAGTTCCCCAAAGGCATGCAGCCGGCGGATTTCCACTATGATATCGACCCCGAAGCCTTGGCACTTATCAACTATACCAGCGGCTCCACGGGCTCACCCAAGGGCGTGATGATTAGCGGCAAATCGCTGTCCAACAATGTGGAGAACGGACTCCATATCCTACCGGTAGAGCCCGGGCAAAGAGTTGTCTCAATGCTGCCGCTGGCACACATGTTCGGTCAGTTGTCCGACTTTCTCTATCCGCTCTGCGCGGGGGCGCATATCTACTATCTGACCAAGACCCCCACACCCACGCTGGTGCTCAAAGCGATGTCGGAGGTGCACCCGTATATCGTTGCAGCAGTGCCCTTGGTGATAGAAAAAATCCACAAGAAGAAACTCGATCCGCTGTTGTCGAAACCTGTGATGAAGTTCTTCTGGTACACGCCTATCGTGATGAATATCATCCGCAACCACGTTAAGAACGCGCTCAACAAGGCCTTCGGCGGACAGGTGCGCTATTTCCTCTGCGGCGGTGCGGCGATGAATCCGTTGGTGGAGAAATGCTTATTAGATGTACATTTCCCGCTCACTATCGGCTTTGGTATGACCGAGTGCGGACCGCTTATCTCAGGCAACCCGCCCAAGTACTTCAAGCGACGCAGTTGCGGCTCACCCGTGCCGAACATGGAGGCGAAGATTGACAATCCCGACCCGCAGACCGGCGAAGGCGAGATACTGGTGCGCGGCGAGAACGTGATGATGGGCTACTACAAGAACGAAGAAGCCACCCGCGCCGCGTTCACCGAAGACGGATGGATGCGAACAGGAGACCTTGGATATATCGACAAGCACCAGAACATCTTCATCCGCGGGCGTATCAAATCGATGATTCTTGGCGCGTCGGGGCAGAATATCTACCCCGAGGAGATAGAGGACAAACTCAACAACCAAGTGGGAGTAGGGGAGTCCATCGTGGTGGAACGCGAGGGCAAACTGATTGGGCTGGTCTTCCCCGACGAGGAGACGAGCAAGCGGATGTCGCTTGAGGAGTTGCAGGCGCTGATGAAGGAGAACTTGCAGAAACTGAACAAACTCATCCCGGGCTATTCCCAAGTGGCAGACATTGAAATCAAGAACGAGCCCTTCGAAAAAACCCCCAAAAAAAGCATCAAACGATTCCTCTACAAGTAGTCTATTATTGTATTTAGTTAAGATTTTAAACTCCTTAGCGATGTCCGGGTACGCAGGCGTCCTCGCCTGCTTTTGATGGA
>CAMFEN010000300.1 GCA_945949375.1 uncultured Bacteroidales bacterium
ATACCTGCGATACCCGGCAGGGTGAGCACTGCGGAGAAGGAAGCCAAGATACCTACCAGCAGGAAGATATTGCAGCACAATGCCGCGTCTGCGATGAGCCCGGGGATCCAGCCGTAGTAGAAAATCATATAGATAAGGATAAGAAGGAAGCCGAGTGCGAACGACCAAAGACCGTTTTGGATAGCGGCTTTACCGAGAGTAGGACCTACAACATCCTCTTGAATAATACGCGCGGGCGCGGGCATCTTACCGGATTTGAGGGTGTTGGCAAGGTCTTTTGCCTCCTCTACGGTGAAGTTACCGGTGATTTGGCTGTTTCCTCCGGCAATCTCGTTCTGCACGGTGGGGAAACTATACACAAACCCGTCGAGCACGATAGCCACGGACTTGCCAATGTTCTCTTTGGTAATGCGTTGCCATTGCTTTGCGCCCTCCGCGTTCATCGACATGCTTACGTTGGCATACGCCGAGGTCTGTCCGAAGTCTGCGCGAGCATCGGTGATGACATCGCCTTCGAGCGAAGCACGACCATCGCGCTGTGCCTTGAGGGCAACAAGTTGGTAGATAGCGTCTGCCTCGTCAATGGCTTTCACCGTCCAGTAGAAGCGCACGTCGCGGGGGAGCACTTGCTTAGCGATGGGGGAGTTGAGCATAGCAGTTACCTTAGCGGTATCGGTGTAGTGCACCATACCTACCACGGGACCGTGGTATGCTTGCCCTTGCTGATTCACCGAGGGGTTGAGCACAGCGAACAAGGGATTTTGCTTCTTGTATTCCTCGTACTGCGCTTCTTGATCAGCCTCAGCAGCAGTCGAGTCGCCAAGATTCTCTACCAGTGCCTCGATGTCGCTATCGGTTGCGGGAGCAGCCTCCGGCTCTACTGCCTCCACTTCCTCAGCAGCAGCCTCTGCAGTAGCCTCCTCGGTAGCAGATGCAGCCTTAGCATACTCGGCATTGATTTGAGCAAGAATAGGCAGAATCTCTGCTGCCTCGTAGGTCTCCCAGAACTCCAAGTTAGCCGAGCCTTGCAGCAACTTACGCACACGCGCAGGCTCTTTAATGCCGGGCAACTCAATCAAGATACGTCCGGGCTGTGAGAGACGTTGGATATTCGGTTGCACCACGCCAAAGCGGTCGATACGGGTACGCAACACATTGAAACTGTTTGCAATAGCGCCGTCCACCTCATCGCGGATCACTTTCTCTACCTCCTCGTTAGTGGAAGTGAGCGTTACCTTATCGCGCAACTCGAAGGTGGAGAAGACGGATGCTAACTGTGCGTTGGGGTCCACCTCTTTATAGGATTCAATGAAGAGCGTTACGAAGTCGGTGTCGGTGCTTCTCTGCTTCTGCTGCGCCATCGCCATTGCCTTCGTAAAGGTTTCGGAGGTGTTATAGCCGGACAGTGCGCGGAGAATATCGGGAACGCTTACCTCCATGGTAACGTTCATACCGCCTTTCAAGTCCAAACCGAGGTTAATTTCTTTCTCACGGCACTCCTTCAAGGTGTAGCCAAACCATACTTTCTCTGTGGCGATGGAGTCTAAATACACATACTCCTTCAGCGCATCTCCTGCTGCATACTCTTTGGCCTTCTTGTCATAGTGAGAAGTAACCACCGAGAACGAGAGGTAGAATGCGGCTACCAGCGCAAGGCACACCGCCAAAATACGAACAAGTCCTTTGTTTTGCATAATTTTATTGTAGTTTAATTTATTATCTACCAAAAAAGCGCACAAAGTTACAACTTTTTTTTCATATACGCAAAATTATTGCTATTTTTTTGCCTGAAAACACTGAAAAAACGTAAAAAAGATGCTTTTTCTGCGGAAAATCACAAAAATTTGCTGATTTGTTTGGTCATATCAAAAAAAAGTCGTACCTTTGCACCCGCTTTCGAGAAAAGAGGAGGAATTTACGGAGCATCAAGCCGATAAGTCGGCTTCTTCCGCAGAGTAAGTTCCTACGAGGGCGGGATAGCTCAGCTGGTTAGAGCGCATGATTCATAATCATGAGGTCCCCAGTTCAATCCTGGGTCCCGCTACATAAGAACTGTTCGACGAGTTGTCGGACAGTTTTTTGTTGGTTGTTGGGGCGTTTTGTTTGCATATATCAAAATTATATCGTACCTTTGCAGGCGTATTTTCCAAGGGCTACCACTTGATTTTCCGTTGTTCATTTTATCAGTATATCGTATGAATTTGCGTAAACAGGGATTAATCGTTGTTTTTTGCTTGCTGGCAAGTGTCTTGCGCGGGCAGGTATATGATTTGCATGGTGATGCTCAGTTGCCTATACTCACGCAGCATGGTTGGGTGGTGCAGCATCAGTCGATGGCTTTTGATTCGCTGCGATTGTACATCTCCGGCCGTGCGCCTCAAGACGACAAGTATCGTCTGTATGTTCTTCAGAAACAGGGTAAGACTTGGGGCAGTCCGCAGTCGTTGTTTGATGCCTCGGCGACGGATTCGGTGTCGCACTTGTGGCCCAGTATTGCGCCGGACGGAGAGCACCTGTACTACGTGGTGGAGCGTGTTCAGCAGCAGGGTAAGCAGCGGCGCGTTATAGATCGGAAGAGCGTCG
>CAMFEN010000301.1 GCA_945949375.1 uncultured Bacteroidales bacterium
ATCCTGATGCAGAAGTTAAAGAAAGCAGCGCACGATTTGGGTATAAAGCAAGTAGCGGTCGCAGGCGGCGTAAGCGCAAACAGCGCGTTGAGGCAAACTTTCATCGACTATGGCAAACGCTATGGTTGGACGGTGTTTATCCCGCCTTTCTCTTTTACTACCGACAATGCAGCCATGGTCTGCCAAGCAGGCTATTTTAAGTACCTTGACGGCGATTTCTGTCCTATTGATTTAGTGCCTTATGCTAAGACGAGAATATAAGGACATACTTATCTTTGTAGTAACATTGCTCGTAGCCAACTATGCATGGAAATGGTCGGTTACGGGCGATGAGGGGGACGCGATGGTGCTACTATGGAATCATTGGAATATCTCCGCGCCATTTGATTTGATGTCGAAGCATACCGCGGCGATGGTATATGCCTTAGTTTCGCTCTTCCGAGATACGGCGTATATGCCCAACGACCATGTTATCCGTTTTGCCACGGGCAATGCGGTGAGCATCGTATGGAGTTGCACGGCACTGAAACAGTCGTTTATTTGGCTTTGTTTGCTACTGACTACACAAGGAGGATGGCGGCATAAGACTTGGTTCATCCCCTTTGGCTGGCTTTGCATCTATCTCTTCAATATCGCGCGCATAGCCGCCATCGCGCTATTCATTGAGTTTCATCCTACGTGGTTTACCTTTCTCCACGAGTACTTGTTCAAGTACTTGTTCTATATCATGCTCTTTGCCCTATGGGTATGGTTTACGGAGAAGATACGCTCCTCTGGTGGTCAAGACTCTGCTTTCCAAGGCACATCCGATTCCTCAACCAAAAAGGCAGAGTAGCGCGCGAGTGTAAAGAAGTAGTCGCTCAGTCGGTTGACAAATTGCAGCAACGTATCCTCTTGGGTGGTTGCTGTTTTTGTGTCTATCAGTTCAACAACGAGTCTCTCTAAACGTCTTGTAACAGTTCGGCAAATGTGCGCCGTACAGATCGTTTCATTGCCGGCGGGCAGTATGAAGCAGCGTAGCGGCGGAAGTTGTGCTTGCATGACATCTATCCATTGTTCCAATTGGCGCACATCTTCATTTTTGAGCCATTCACCTTGCGCCAAACTCAAAATGGCTCCTGCGTTGAAAAGTCGGTTTTGAATCCAATAGAGCATCGTGTCTATATCCTTTTCCGGCGACGAGCTATGTTGTGTTGCTTTAGATTTCGCACACTGTGCACGCAATAAACCAACCCAAGCATTCAGTTCGTCTGCGGTGCCGTATGCTTGTAGCCTCGGCGAAGCTTTGGACACTCGTTCCATATTGGCGAGTGAGGTGGAGCCTTTGTCTCCTGTTTTTGTATAGATAGGCATAAACGCGAATTGGAATTAAGCATTTTGATTATGGTGAGAAGTATCAAAGCGCCTTTTTAGCGAGCAAAGTGGCTTGTGTGCTTGGTGGGGATGTGTAAGCAGTAGTGTTTCTTCAAATAGTGGGGATCAAAAAAGAGTGCCCCTGCATGGAAGAAGTCCATCGTGGTGGTTACTTGCGGATAGCATTTCAAAATTTCCCACGCTTGCTCCATCTCTTTGGAGTAATGTATATCATCAATAAAGATAATTGTTTTTTCGTGAATGTGCGTCAGCAGCATTTCGACGTAACGCAAAGTGGCTTCTTGAGTATGGTTCGCATCAACAAATGCGAAATCCAATTGCTTTGGAAGATGTTCGGAGAGTGTATCGTCGATATTTCCTTTCACGAGTTGGATGTGGTGCAAGTCCAGCGCCTGCCACGTCCCTTCGGCAATTTTTCCGATGGCAGGGCATCCTTCAAACGTAGTTACCCTATTGGCAGTATTTGCTGTGGCAAGGTAAGCGGTGGTTATCCCGAGCGATGTGCCTAACTCCACTATCTCCATCGGTCGTTCGGCATTTCGGGAGATAAAGACTATCCATCGAAAGAATAGTTGCGCTATCTCCGTGCGTTCCAGGCTG
The DNA here is from genome assembly GCA_945949375.1 of uncultured Bacteroidales bacterium. Taxonomy (GTDB): domain Bacteria; phylum Bacteroidota; class Bacteroidia; order Bacteroidales; family Paludibacteraceae; genus Colicola. The sequence continues at coordinate 1,975 of CAMFEN010000301.1, forward strand.
CTGGATGCAATCTCGTGAACAGACCTATCTGCCGGCCGTGTATTTCCTGTACCGAAGTCCTTTACATGAATATGAGTCTCGTCTTGCAATAATAATGCTCGCCTGCGTTCTATATCATGCCATACATAATAGGCATTCTCATCACACGTAACCATCCGTACTAAGTAGAAAAGATATGGTGAGTGGATGCCCTCTCCTTTAGAGTTGTAGGCAAGCAAGCGATGTTTGCAGTAGCGAAGCAGACGAAACAGTATGGACGATAAATCACACATGAGGCTAATGGTAGTGTGTGTTAGTTACTCTTCGGAGAAGTGGACGAGGACGTGGCGGTAGGAGTTGAAAATCTTTGACTTGGAGACAAAGCCGAGGTAGCGTCGGTCTTGGTCCACCACGGGCAGGTTCCATGCACCGGTGTCCTCAAAGACTTCCATCACCTTGTCCATGGGCATGTCGTGCGTCAGTATGGCTTCGGGTGAGGTCATGAGTTGCTGCACCGTGAATCGTTTGTATAGTCGGGGTTGGAACATGATATTGCGCACCTCATCGAGCAGAAGCACGCCGCGGAGGAGATCGGAAGACACACGTCTGAACTCCAGTCACCCGTC
>CAMFEN010000302.1 GCA_945949375.1 uncultured Bacteroidales bacterium
GACCAAGCCCCTGCCAAAGGCACAAGTGGACGCCCTCCGTCAAGCCGACCGAGAGGCGCAAATAGCCCACCAGCAAGCCATCCTCGCAGAAAGACAACAGCAACAACTCGCTGTCAATAATTAATAACCAACCATTAAATACCCTCTAACTCCCTCCCTTTAAGGGAGGGGCGGGGAGGGCCCTATCGTTTATGAAAACCAAACTATCTCTCGCACTATTGTGCTTGGTAAGCGCAATGTGCTTTGCACAGGCTCCCACGCCCGTTCCCATTGTCTCTGCTGTACGCGTAGGACATTTAGACAACGGACTGACCTACTACATCCGCCACAACGAGTATCCCAAGCAGCGTTGCGAGTTCCATATCGCCCAAGCCGTAGGCGCTATCCTCGAAGAGGACGACCAGAACGGTCTCGCGCACTTCTTGGAGCACATGGCATTCAACGGTACGCAGCACTTCCCGGGCAAGGGTATCATCAACTATTTCGAGTCCATCGGCGTGAACTTCGGCGGAAATATCAACGCCTACACGGCATTGGATGAGACAGTCTATCGCCTCTCCGATGTGCCCACCACGCGCGAAGGCATCATCGACTCCGCCCTGCTCGTCATGCACGACTGGGCTTGCGGACTGCTCCTCCTCCCCGAGGAGATAGATGCCGAGCGCGGTGTCATCCGCGAGGAATGGCGCACACGCGCGGATGCCAACCGCCGTATGTGGAAAGCCCTCAACCCGCTGATGTACCCGGGCAGCCAATACGCCAAGCGCGATGTGATTGGCGACACGGCAGTGATTAACAACTTCGCTTACGACGCCCTACGCGCGTACTATAAAAAATGGTACGGACCGGATAACCAAGCCATTGTAGTGGTAGGTGATATCGATGTGGATGCCATCGAGGCGAAGATAAAAGCCCTGTGGGCAGATGTGCCGGCACGCGAGAACCGCGGCGAGCGTCCCCTCTACTCCGTGGACGACAACCAAGAGCCTATCATTGCCGTGGTTACCGACAACGAGGCGCAGGTTACCCGCATCGAACTGACCTACAAGAAGCAACCCCTCCCCCGCGAACTCCGCGGCACCGATGTGGCGTATGTGGTGGATATCGCCAACTCGCTCATTTGCGATATGTTCGACCATCGTGTGGAGGAACTCTCCATGGACCCCAATGCCTCTTTCGTTGGCGGCGGTTCTTATTACGGCGAGTTAGTGAAAGAGAAAGACCAGTTCTTAGCAGTCTATGTAGCCAAGGCGGGGCAAGAGAAGAAAGCCTATGCCGACCTCCTCTTCCAACTGGAGAAGATGCGCCGCTATGGCTTCACCAATGCCGAGTTGGAGCGCGTGAAGACCGAGAAGTTAGCCGCTTATGAGAAGTACTACAACGAGCGCAACACCAACCGCAACATCAGTTACACCCAAGAGTACATCCGCCATTTCTTAGACGGCGAAGTCATCCCGGGTATCGCATGGGAATACGAGACCCTGCAACAACTCCTGCCGATGCTCGACATCACTTCTATCAACGGCATGGCGCAGCAGTTGGTAACCGATGAGAATGTCATCGTGGCTATCACCGCGCCCGACAACGCCGACCTGCCTACCGAGGCGGAACTGCGCGAGGGATTAGCCGCTATGCACAACCTTGCTATTGAGGCACCAGCGGAGGAGGCTGTACGCACCACCCTTGTGGAGAAAGCACCCAAAGCAGGGCGTATCAAGAAGACCACCAAGAACGAGACGCTCGGCACTACGGAGTGGCTGCTGAGCAACGGCGTGCGCGTGGTGCTCAAGCCCACCGACTTCAAGCAAGACGAAATACTCTTCTCCGCCCACTCCTTCGGTGGAATGTCGCTTATCGACAATGCCGACGACCTTCCCTCTGCTACATTGGCAGCCGACATCGTCAGTCTGAGCGGCATTGGCGACTTCTCCTACACCGAACTGCAGAAAGCCCTCACAGGCAAGCGCGTGTCTATGAGCCCCTCCATCGGCGGCACCACCGAGAGCATGGACGGCACCTCTACGGTAAAAGACCTCGAGACTATGCTCCAACTCTGCTACCTCCATTTCACAGCCCCGCGCCGAGATGAAGACGCCTACGCCATGCTCATCAGCCTCATGGAGACCCAACTGAAGAACAAAGAGCAGAACCCCAAGTCTATCTGGTACGACTCCATCAATATCATGGCAAGCAACTACTCGCCGCGCACCATGGTATGGAACAACGAGACGCTCGCTAAGGTGAACTTAGATAAAGCGCTCGACATATACCGCGCACGCTTTGCCAACCCTGCCGACTTTCTCTTCACCTTTACAGGAAACATCGACCCCGAGGACAAAGCCTTCCGGAAGATGGTATGCACATGGTTGGGCGGCATGAAGACGACCAAGAAACGCGAGACAGCGGAAGACAATGGGGTGCGTGCACCTAAGGGAGTGCAGAAGAACTATTTCACGCGCCCCATGCAGACGCGCACCGGCTCCAACTATATCCAATATACCTCCTACGACATCCCCTACACATTGGCGAACAGATCGGAAGAGCACACGTCTGAACTCCAGTCACCCGT
>CAMFEN010000303.1 GCA_945949375.1 uncultured Bacteroidales bacterium
TTGCTTTCACCTCTTGGGGTTTGTAGCCCATGTAAGAAATAAGGAGAATGTCGCCGGATTTGGCTTCCAAAGAGAAGTTTCCGTCAAAATCGGTGATAGTACCATTGCTCGTACCTTTCACCATGACGTTTGCACCAATAACGGGGTCGGGCTCGCCTTCCGCCATCACCACACCCGTTACCGTAATGCTCTGCGCGTACGTACTAATAGATAGTACTGCTGCGCAAAACAGTGCGAATAGTCGCGGGGGGGTCAAATGTTTCATCTTCGTATTCATTGCTCTTCGCAGATTAAAGTTTTTCATGTATAAAACGTGTTTTACAACACGCAATTTCTTGAAATCCGCTGCAAAGGTACTGCTTTACAATAATTTATGCAAATTTTGAAAATATGTTATTTAACATATATTTCAGAATACGAAGTGAAATAAAAATACTACATGTTTAATATAATATATTGATTTTCAATATACATTACTCATATTTTGTTTCTACACGGAAACTTAAATAAAGTAGTGCAAGGTTGATTTTGTGTAGAAATTTAATGCTTTATTTTATATGCCTCAGCCAAGCTACACCCAGCACCCCTATCCGATACAGCAATGGTTTGGCAATCAGCAGAAAACGCCCGTGCTCCACCATTTTTCCGCCCATTTGCGCCTTGAATGCCCTGACACCGTAATCTTCCTCGGGCTTGCCCGCGCCCATGAAATCGAATCGCGGCAGACTATGCTCCGCCGCATACTGCATAGCCGCATACGTCGCCAACACCGATGGGTGCTGCTCGCGATATGGCTCGTCTAACCCACACACATACCACTCGTAAATCGCCCTGCCCTCCAATATCGGACACATCATACCGCCTATCACTTTGCCCTCATATTTCACCAGCAGGTATTTCCCCCACTCTTGTCGGAAAAACGCCAAGAAGAACTCCAACCCAAATAACGGCGTCTTCACCTTCCGCCGATACAACTGCTCCAAAATGCGATAGAAGTCCATTACCTCTTGCTCCGTCTTCGCCTCCTCTATCACGGCTCCGCTCACCAATCCCTTGCGCACCTGTCTGCGGCGCGACTCATGCATATTACGCTGAATAACAGCCTCTTCCGAGCAATCTAAATGGAAATTCAAATGCGGCTGATAGGCAAAACAGCATGCCTCAAAACGATCTTTCCAACGCGAATAGTCGTTGAAATTGCGCATCTCAATATAGATAGCCTCATTCGACACTTCTTCCCGCAGCCGCCCCAGCAGCATCCGCAGCGCCTCCGTGCTGATATCTTCCGCCAGCAGAGGTCCTCCGTTGATAATCGCCCGCCGTGTGAAGAACTGCCGCCACCGACTCTGCTCCACGGTTACAAACCCCACTACCACACCCTTCAACACCCCATCTTCTGCCACCCCATACGCGAACGGACGCATCATCGTCGGCAACGATTGAAAAAATAAGTACGCCGCCTCAGTCTGAAACCAAGTTGCCGTCTCTGCGCTCCCGACCAAGGCACCCCACTCCGCCTTGTCAATCTCGCTATATGAAAGAATCGTAACCAATTTATAAATTTGCAAGTATCTCTACTATCCGCTCGGCGGCATGTCCATCCCATAGTTCGGGAATCGCCCCTTTCTTCCACTTGCCGGCATACAACTTATCCAATGCGGGTTTCACGGCGGCGGGATTGGTGCCAATCAGTTCGTTGGTTCCCACCATGCACGTCTCCGGTCGCTCGGTGTTGTCGCGAAGCGTGATACAAGGTACACCCATCACCGTCGTCTCCTCCGTGATACCGCCCGAATCGGTTACCACCGCCCGACTATGCTGCACCAAGTAGTTAAACTCCAGATACCCCATCGGGTCAACGATATAGAGATTCGGGAATACCTTGTGTAAAGCCGCGCGATTTTCCTCCACCGAGTCCGTTGCAGTGCCCCATAAACCATAGAAAATCTTTGCGGTACGCGGATGGATAGGAAACACTATCGGCTCCCCGTGCACATTCGTGATAATCTGCTCCATCAGCGCACGCAGATGGGTCTCTTCGTCCACATTGGCAGGGCGGTGCATCGTCATCACCACATACTTCCCTTCCTGCAATCCCAACTCATCGTACACCGCCGGTTTCCTAAATCGCGGCATGTTCTTCAGCAGCGTATCAATCATCACATTCCCCACTCGCCATACCCGCTGCGGGCAACGGTCATGCCCCAGCACCACCTGCTCCGGTTGCCATTCTTCGGCATACACTGCTCCTTGACGCAACAGATTTCTATCTGCTATGTCCGTGGTCGTGAACATATAGTCCGCCAGCGAGTCGGTTACCATACGGTTGATTTCTTCGGGCATGGTCAAGTCCCACGAGCGAATGCCTGCCTCCACATGGCATACCTTAGTGTTGAGTTTCTTCGCCACGATAGAGCATGCCATCGTACTGGTAACATCCCCCACCACCAGCACCAAATCACACGGATTCGCCATCAGGTATTGCTCAAACGCCACCATGATATGCGCCGTCTGCTCCGCCTGTGTGCCCCCGCGGCAACCGAGGTTCATATCCGG
>CAMFEN010000304.1 GCA_945949375.1 uncultured Bacteroidales bacterium
GTTGTAGCGTCGGTCAGCACCGTCAATGCCGTAGGCGGTGTTGTAGTCCACGCCGTCCCATCCCATGCCGGTCTTCTCCTTGCCGCCGAAGAAACGCGCCACCACCTGCGTCTTGTCCCCGTACCAGCCGAGGTCGCCGTAGTACGAATACAGGTCGGAGTTCGTGCGATAGAGGAAACCATCGGAGTTCACCTTACTGAAACGCGCATTCACGCGCCAGTTGCCCGGCAGCACCACGTGCCCGCTCACCATCTCACGGAAGGTGTTGTACATACCGCCGTTGAATGCCAGCGTGAAGTGGTTAGCCGTGTCATTGTCGCCCGTGTACATGTTCAGCGACGCACCGAACGAGGCACTACCGTTGGTTGAGGTGCCCACGCCGCGCTGCACGTCGATGCTCGACATTGACGCCGCCATATCCGTCATATTTACCCAGAAAACGGTCTGACTCTCCTGGTCGTTGAGCGGCACATCGTTCACCGTCATGTTGATACGGGTGTGGTCAGTACCGCGCACGCGGAAATAGGTGTAGCCCACGCCAAGACCGTCATCGCTCGTTACCTGAATGGCAGGGATGGTGCTCAGCAGGTACGGCAAGTTCTGACCCGTGTTCTCGCGATTCAGACGATCATTGCCCACCACGTCGTGGTTGATAGTAGTTTGTTGTACGCGTTGTGCGACCACTTGCACGTCTTGCATTTGGTTCATCACAACAGTCAGCGTGTCATCTGCAGCATACGCACGTATACCGCTGACCGCAAAGGCTGCCGATAGGCAGCAAACAGAAAGAAAAGATTGTTTTTTCATACTCCCTCTACAGAATTACCTGTGCAGGTTCAAAGGGTGTTTTCTCAGCCAAATCAGAATTTAGCACCCCCGAAATAGTTAATATTTTATTGATTTTAATCGGAGCACTCGGAGTACTCAGATTATTTTGCTTTCTCTGACCACTAACCACTAACCACTAATCACTGACCACTAAAATCTATACGAGAACGCCACATACCATCCCCATTCCCACATTTGCTGTTCAGCAATAGTCTTATTTTTTACGCGGTTGTTCAGTCCAAAGTCGTAGCCTGCTTGCAGGCGGTATTTGTCCCACTCAAAGCCTCCTCCCAAGCCCATTTGAATGTTGGTGCGGTAGAGTTCATCTGTGCGCAGACGGTCGTATTTCTCGGTGGGGACTCCCTGACTCTGCAGCCACTGTTGCGTGCCCTCGCTCAGGTGGAGTTGCATGTAATCCACTTCTGCCAGCCCGATATGCAATTGCGGACCTGCGTAGAAGAACATGTTGAGTTTCTTCCACAGCGGAATGGTGTAGAAACAGCGCACAGGGATAGTGAGGTTATGCTGCAAAACGCGGTGGTGGATATACTCTTCTTGCACCGTGGCAGCAGTTTGCGAACGCCAATGCTGGTCGTTGTTGCCCAACGAAAGCGAGTAGAGAAGACCCGTCTGCATACTGAAATTCAACGGTAGCAGAAAGGTGAACGTCGCACCGATGCGCGCACCATGCAGGTACATATCGGGATAGGTATAGTTGTCGGTGCGTTGTTGAGGCTGCGTGTACCCCACTTCAAGGCGATACTCCACGCCGAAGTGATAGTCCTGCTTCTTCGCCTCTTTGCGCGTAGGGTCGAAGAAGGTGTTGTCCGCTGTCTGCAAATCGGGCTGACGACGCATTTCCTGCGCTTGTCCGACCACCGCTATACAACACACAATAAATATATATAGGATTTTTTTCATTGTAAACCTAAAAATTCAGCCGAAAGTAATGAGTCTTTCATCCTTCATCCTGTATCCTTAATCCTCTGCAAAGGTACTGCTTTTTCGCGAAATATCCAAAAAAAAGCCCTAAATTTCACTTTTTTTACTAAAAAATTTGCGTAATTAAAAAAAAAGCAGTACTTTTGCACCCGCTTTCGACCAAAAGGAAGGTTGAGAGTTGAGAGTTTAGAGTGGCAACGCCCTCATAGTTCTTAATTCATAATTATTTTTGGTCCATTCGTCTATCGGTTAGGACGAGAGATTTTCATTCTCTAAAGAGCAGTTCGACTCTGCTATGGACTACAAATTGAATAAGCGCAAAGAAAACCTTCCTCAAAGGTAAATTATTTGTCTAACAACTTAACGTCTTATCAAAGATGGCAAACCACAAATCTTCATTAAAGAGAATTCGCCAAACGATTACTCGCAAGGCTCGCAACCACTACTATGCAAAGACTGCTCGCAACGCTGTTCGCGATCTGCGTGCTACTACCGACAAAGCCGCTGCTGCAGCAGCACTGCCCAAGGTAGAGCAGATGTTGGATAAGTTGGCAAAACGCAACATCATCCACAAGAACAAGGCTGCTAACTTGAAATCGAAATTGGCAATCTACGTAAATAAACTTGCGTAACTTTACAACTCGAATGATAATCTCTCATGGGGCTGCCGATTAGGTAGCCCCATGTTGTATTTGCAATGACGTATATACATAAAAACTGCCTAACTTAACGTGAGTTCGATATAAGCACTTGCTATTAATGTATTGATAAACAGCAAAAT
>CAMFEN010000305.1 GCA_945949375.1 uncultured Bacteroidales bacterium
CGGCTCCACGGGAGGCACGGACATCGTGGCGATGATAGTGAATAAGTACCACCACTTGCCGATGGGGCGTGTGCTGATGACTTGCGATATCTGTATCATCCTTACCGCCTATTTCTTGCCTGAGGTGCGCTCGCTGGAGAAGATCCTATTCGGTCTTTGCTTCACCTTCATGTCCTCCACGGCGGTGGATTGGGTGATGAACCGCACGCGCCAGTCGGTGCAGTTCTTCATCTTCAGCAAGAAGTGGGATGAGATAGCCGAGGCGATTATGACGCAAGTGCCGCGCGGCGTAACTATTTTGGACGCGCAGGGCGGCTATAGCAAAGAGCCGGTGAAGGTGATTACCACCATTGCCCGCCAGCATGAGAGTGCGAAGATTTTCCGCCTTGTTCGCTCCATTGACCCCGATGCCTTCGTCAGCCAAAGCAAGGTACGCGGCGTCTTCGGACAAGGCTTCAACTCTATCAACGAGATGGCTTAGTTTGATTATTTTTGTTTAACTATAAATTTAACTATTAAAAGTATGAAAAGAGAACATTTTCTTTCATTTCTATGTGCGATAGCACTAACTATAGGAGCTATATCGGCACAAGCAGCCGAGTTTGCGGCTACCCGTCAATGGAGTCGGCATGATCCATCTGCAGTACTGCAATATCGTGCACGTAAGCAGGCAGCACAGGAGACTCCTGATGAGGTATTTCCTCCCTCGCAGACCTTTGGAACAATCAATGGTCCAGATGGAAATGTATGGACATACACGATGGATTATACAACAACAACGGTGGAGTACGCTACGTTTTATACCTCTGTTACCGTAAAAATTTATGATGCGCAGCGTCAACTCAAAGGGCAGTTTACCGATACCTTCACGCTTAGGGAAGGCGACCGTGGTGTGAACTTTGTACAACTCAATCCGCTGGTAACCAAGAAGTTCTTCAACTCCGATGATAAGTATGAAGTGATGCTCTTTGCTCATGTCGTAACGGAGGACAATACAGGGCGTTTCTTCAACGACGCTTTTGCAATAGGTGGCGATGGTAAAGTGTTGGCTACCATTGACGGCAACGAGTGCCAAGCTGTAGATATGGCGATTGACCAGTGGACAGAAGACTATTACATGCTTTTCTATGAAGAATCATTTGATAGCATACAAGTGAATGATTCCACGGAGCTGAAGTATTACCTTAATTTCCATGTATATAAAAAAGGTGGTTATTCGGCTACAAAACCAATAAAAGTACACACATTCCAAATTGATTACGAGCATGTTGCGGCATCAGGAAATGAACCTTTGCCTGTCTATATGATGCGCAATGGAAACCAACTGGTATTTGCCACTTCTTTCTATGAAAAACCATACTTCAATCCGGAGATACCATTCTGGGAGGACCCTGTGGTAACTCATGATAATAATCTCGTAATTACACTATTCGATAAGAATTTCAAACAGACTCTGCAAACCAAGATACCCGTGCCTGAAACGAGCGAGTATATCTACACTTTCCCCTATATGGGTGGTTTCCGTGGTAACGAAGATATTACATTCGGCGAGTTTGACAACACAACTGACCCGATTTTTGTTATCACTTTTGATGATTATACATCTGCGGATGATTTCTTACGCTCTTTCTACCTTTATAACAAAGATGGTAAGCGTGTCGGTACTATTGTAGAGGAAACAATGGGCGATATCCGTATGAGCGATATTCCCGGGCAACCCACGCAATGGTGCTTTCTCCAAACAGTGAACCAAGAGACGACATTCACGTATATCGACCTCCCTTCTTTGGAGACGGCGGCACAGATCCCTGCCGTAATCGGAGGTCTATCGCTAACTACTTCGATGGACCGTACCCCAGCAGAAGATGGCTACAAGTATGTCTTCTCTATGGCGCAAGGTGCAAGCAACGAGTTGGGCGAGGTGATTCACTCCATTGCGTGGTTCAACCAAGACGGCTCTTTCTCCCACTATGACGACCTTAACCTTGGCGCAAATGTGGCAGCAGCGCAAGTGTATGTTGGTGCAGACGCGCTTGACCCATGGCTTTTTTCCACTAAGGACAATGTCTATGAATATATGGCGTTGGTCAAAGAAATTGTGGATGAAGGTTCCAGCAAGACGGAGGAACACCTTTATGTAATAAATGCCAACGGTGAAAAACTATTGGATTTTGCGCCCGTAGATAGTTTGGGCGGAACACTTATTGCCCTCTATTTGCTCAACACAAATACCTATCCTACATTGCTTTGTGTGCGTTCTGATATGCAGACAGACCGTCATTATACGATGAACTTTACCGACCTGCCGTTATCAGCGTTCCAAGGTGGCGATGGTACCGCGGCTAATCCTTATCAGATAGCGACCGCAGGCGACTTCAAACAAATTGATCAAGCCCCTGCAGCATACTATTCAGTGGTTAAAGATGTAGATTTCATGGGTATTCCTTTCGCCGGTCTGACAGCTAATTTTACTGGCGTGCTTCGAGGAAACGAACACATATTTAGCAATCTGCTACTTCCAAATGGTGGATTGTTCAAGACTAT
>CAMFEN010000306.1 GCA_945949375.1 uncultured Bacteroidales bacterium
CCCCCCACCAACGCCACAACGCCAAATCTTCCATCTCGAGACCCGCCCCAACGACCGACAACTCTTTGCCGAAGCCCCCGAAGGTATATGCCCCGCGGACATAGAGGCAACGCGCCTCGGACTATACGAGGATATGCGCGTAGGCGTAGGTGTAGCGCGAGAATCCGCAATCGGCGGAAAAACCATCATCCTCGCCTTCCCCATTGAAGCAGTACAAGAATGGCAATCCCTACTACAACAGATAATCAACCAGCTAACCCCTTATAATAACTAGAACAACTAGAATAACTAGAATTTATAGAATAACTATAACAACTATAATTTCTACAAAAAACAACAACCAATGAAAAAGAAAAACCTCCCTCTGCTAAAAGACATAACCATCACCGGCATCGCCGCCGAAGGCAAAGCGCTGACCCGCATAGACGACATGGTGGTCTTCGTCCCCTACTGCGTGCCCGGCGACATAGTGGACCTGCAAGTAACCAAGAAGAAGCACTCGTTCATGGAGGCGCGCGTCGAGCGTATCGTCAAACCCTCCGAGGAGCGTTGCGAAGCGGTATGCAAGCACTACGGCGTCTGCGGAGGATGCAAGTGGCAGATTCTGCCCTACCCCGCACAACTACGCTACAAGCAGCAGCAGGTAACCGACAACCTCACCCGTATCGGCAAGGTCAAACTGCCCGAGATAAGTCCTATCCTTGGCAGCAAGCATATCTACGCCTACCGCAACAAACTCGAGTTCACCTTTGCCGACCGCAAATGGCTCTCGTGGGATGAAATCCACGCAGCGGGGGGCTTAGACCAAATAGACAACTCCTACGGATTGGGTTTCCATATCACCAACTGCTTCGACAAGGTGCTCGACATAGAGGAATGCCACCTCATGCCCGACATCAACAACCGTATCCGCAATGGCATTCGCCGCTTTGCACGCGACCACGCCATGACTTTCTACAACGAGCATACACACCAAGGGCAGTTGCGCACACTCATCCTCCGCGCAAACCACAAAGGCGAAATCATGCTCATCCTCTCCTTCGGCGAGCCGCTGGACGACAACGGATTCGCCTTGCTCAAGTGGCTACACAGCGAGTTCCCCGAGATAGTCAGCCTGCAATACGTGGTCAACACCAAATTCAACGACACCATCGGCGACCTCGATGTGCAGGTGTATTTCGGCGCAGACCATAGCATGGAGGAGATGGAGGGCTGGCAGTTCAAGGTCGGCCCCAAATCCTTCTACCAGACCAACACCGAGCAGGCGTATGAACTCTACAAGGTGGCGCGCGACTTTGCCGAACTGACGGGCGAAGAACGCGTCTTCGACCTCTATACCGGCACGGGCACCATCGCCAACTTCGTCGCCAAACAAGCCAAGCATGTGATAGGCATAGAGTATGTGCCCGAGGCGATAGAAGACGCGAAAGTGAATGCGCAACTGAACCACCTCAGCAACACCCTCTTCTTCGCAGGCGACATGAAAGACATCCTCAACGAGGACTTCATCGCGCAGTACGGTCGCCCCGATGTGATTATCACCGACCCGCCCCGCGCCGGCATGCACGAAGATGTGGTGAAGACCATCCTCTTTGCCGAGCCAAAGCGTATCGTCTATGTCAGTTGCAACCCCGCCACGCAGGCACGCGACATCGCCCTGCTGGACGAGAAATACCAAGTAACCAAAGTGCAACCCGTGGACATGTTCCCCCACACGCAGCATGTGGAGAACGTGGTGCAATTGCAATTAAGAAGTTAGAACTTTGATTTTCTTATTTGATTTCTAAGTGGCTAAAAGTATCTCCTTCCAGCAGTCAAAGACTAATTTGGTTTTTGGTAATGAATTAATGGTAAATTAACGGGAATTAACGGAGAATGGAATATTTGGACAATATTTGGAAATATTTGTTGAAATAAAAAAGTTCTTGTTCGTTTTTGTAATGTATTTTTGTTTGTTTTTGTATATAAACCTTATAGTGAATTCATGTGCATGAAAGCCCTAAAAGTTAACGCACCACTACTAATTGTTAATTGTTAATTGTTAATTCATAATTCCCCCATGCTCTCCCTCCTTACCATATTAAGCGTGTTTTTCGTAACGTTTATGGATAAACAAGGCAGTGCCCCCGTCGCTTTCTCCGACAGGGCATTGGAGCAGCGCGCCAAGTGGGCTATCCCCACCGACTCGTTGGACTATGCCGTCTCCACCACCTACACCGACAGCGTGCAGGCATTGGGCGGAAAGGTCATGCACGTCAGCCGCTGGCTCAACGGCGCGACAATAGCATGCGAAGATAGCGTAGCCGAAAAGATTGCCGCCTGTTCGTTCGTGAAAGCCGTAGAGCAGACACGCAACGAGACAGACAGTCGTCGGTATCTGTACCGCAAACAAGACTTCCTCTATTCGTCTGCGGCAGATATGGCGCGCGGCACAGACGCACAACTGGCGTTGTATAACTTGCAGCCCTTGCTTGCCGCAGGCCACAAGGGGGAAGGAATAGTATTAGCCGTGATAGACGGAGGCTTTCAGAAC
>CAMFEN010000307.1 GCA_945949375.1 uncultured Bacteroidales bacterium
CCAATATTTATCTACGATTGCCTGCTTGATGTTGACCTCTTCGGGCTTGAAGTACTTGGCAAATAGCGTCCATGCTACATCCAACATCTGCGTGGTGTTGATATTGACATCGATAGCCAAAATCTCGCGCGAGTAGTCTTTTGCGAAGGCAAGGCAACGCTCATCGTAGTCGGTCAAGTCGAATCCGTTCTCTTTCTTGGTCTTTGCATTAGCGGCGTCAGCATACAGACGAACAGCGGCGTTCATTACCTGCGGGTGGTCTTCGCGGGTCTTCTTGCCTGCTACCAATTGTTTCAGACGCGAGAGCGAGCGGAACGGGTCAACGATAACCTTACCGATGTCGCTATCACGGCGGAGGTACAACTGACCCTCGGTGATATAACCGGTGTTGTCGGGGATAGCGTGCGTGATGTCGCCGCCGGACAGCGTGGTTACGGCAATGATGGTGATAGAGCCGCCACCTGCCTCCTCGGGGAACTGCACTGCCTTCTCGTAAATCTTCGCGAGGTCGGAATAGAGCGAACCCGGCATGGAGTCCTTGGAAGGAATCTGGTCCATACGGTTGCTCACGATAGCCAACGCATCGGCGTAGAGCGTCATATCCGTCAGGAGGACAAGCACTTTCTCATGCTTCTGCACGGCGAAATACTCGGCTGCACACAGCGCCATATCGGGGATAAGCAGACGCTCCACAGGCGGGTTCTCGGTGGTGTTCACGAAGGACACGATACGGTCAAGCACGCCGGCGTTGGAGAACACATTCTTGAAATAGAGGTAGTCGTCGTTGGTCAGACCCATACCGCCCAAGATAATCTTGTCTGCCTCTGCACGCAGTGCCACGTTCGCCATCACTTGGTTGTAAGGCTGGTCGGGGTCAGCGAAGAACGGAATCTTCTGTCCCGAGACGAGGGTGTTGTTCAGGTCGATACCTGCAATACCGGTAGCGATGAGTTCGCTCGGTTGCTTACGGCGCACGGGGTTCACACTCGGACCGCCAATCTCCACTTCCTCACCTTCCACAGCAGGTCCGCCATCGATAGGGTCGCCATAGGCGTTGAAGAAGCGTCCTGCCAACTGGTCGCTCACTTTCAGCGACGGTGCCTTGCCGAGGAACACCACTTCTGCGTTGGTGGGGATACCCTCCGTGCCTTGGAACACCTGCAGGGTTACATCATCGCCCATAATCTTAACGACTTGAGCCAGTTTGCCATTCACGGTAGCGAGTTCATCGTTACCCACCCCTTCGGCTTTCAGCGAGCAAGTAGCCTTGGTGATAGCCGTAATCTTGGTGTAAATCTTTTGAAATGCCTTTGCCATAGTCGTTATCCTTTTATTTGTTTTTCTGCTAATAGGTTATTGAGTTTCTGTTGATAGTCTTCGAACTCGGGGGAGTGGAACTCGCTGTAGTTCATCTGCTTGCAGAGGTTGATGACACGCTTGAAGTACTCGCTTACCTCCAAGAAGTTCTGGAAGTCGTAGTCGTGTTTGCAGATATCCATCACCACGTTGAGCATATACTGCTGGCGGTTGAGCGGGCAAACGGCGTCAATCTTGTCGAAGGCATCCTGCTGCAGGATAACGAAGTCGATGACCTCCGATTTCCAAAACTCCTCGTGGTAATCTACGGGCACACCGTCATCACCCAAGATGTTGATTTGCTCCTGAATTTCCTTACCGCGTTGCAGGTAGGTCTTCATATCGTTCACCTTGCCGAGCCACTTGTCGTCGATCAGTTTGCTGATATACTCCTCAAACTCGGGGTACTCAATGTACTTGGAATACGAGTCAATGGGGTTCACAGCGGGGTAACGCTTGCGGTCGGCACGCGCCTGCTCCAATGCGTAGAAGCAGCGAGCCACTTTCTTCGTACCCTCGGTAACCGGCTCTTTGAGGTTACCGCCGGCAGGCGACACCGTACCGAGGAAAGTAACGGATCCGGTAGCGCCATTGTTCAGATAGACATATCCTGCGCGGGCGTAGAACGCACCGATGATAGCGGACAAGTCCATCGGGAAGGCGTCCTGACCGGGCAATTCCTCCAAGCGGTTGGACATCTCGCGCAATGCCTGTGCCCAACGGGAAGTGGAGTCTGCCATCAAGAGTACACGCAAGCCCATGGAGCGGTAGTACTCCGCAATGGTCATAGAGGTATAGACAGATGCCTCACGCGAAGCCACCGGCATGTTCGAGGTGTTGGCGATGATGATGGTACGCTCCATCAACTTACGCCCCGTGTGCGGGTCATCCAGTTCGGGGAACTCGGTGAAGGTCTCCACCACCTCGTTGGCACGCTCGCCGCAGGCTGCGATAATCACAATGTCTGCCTCGGCTTGCTTGGAGATTGCGTGCTGGAGCACAGTCTTACCTGTACCGAACGGACCCGGGATAAAGCCCGTACCGCCCTCGCAGATGGGGTTGGCGGTGTCGATAGTACGCACGCCTGTCTCCAACAGTTTGAAGGGACGCGGCTTGCTTTTGTAGGCAAGGATGGCTTTCTTCACGGGCCATTTCTGCACCATAGTAAC
>CAMFEN010000308.1 GCA_945949375.1 uncultured Bacteroidales bacterium
GGAAGACGGTGCATGGGTCGTTGCCGTAGGTCTCCATGGCGAAGTTCGCCAGCGGCAGCAGGTTGATACCGTAGCCTTCCTCCAGCGTTTCGATGTTCGCATAGCGGATTGACACGCGCAGCACGGTGGCGATAAGCGCGAGGTTGCCTGCCATAGCGCCCATCCACTCAATGTCGTGGTTGCCCCACTGGATGTCGTACTCGCGCACCCACGAGAGCGTATCCATGATTTGGCTCGCGCCCGGACCACGGTCGAAGATGTCGCCCACGATATGTAGCGTGTCGATGGTCAGACTGTGGATAAGATAGGAGATGGCGATAATGAGTTGCTCGGCGCAGCCCACTTCTATGATGGCGTCAATAATAGCGTTGTAGTAGTTCGTGCGGTCATGCTCAATGCTCGACTCGTGGAGCAACTCATCGATGACGTAGGCGTAGTCTTTCGGCAACATCTTGCGCACCTTCGAGCGGCTGTACTTGATGGTTACCGCCCGTGCAACGAGCACCACCTGATGCAACCGCCTGCGATACCACTCGGCCATCGTGAATGTACCCATGCCTTCGTCCGGCTCCCTCCCTTTAAGAGAGGGCTTGGGTGGGTCTTCTACACTCCTGCACACCAACTCAATACGCTCCTCGGGATAATAAATTAGGGCGCAGAGCGCGCGTTTCTCCGTCTCCGAGAGTGTCAGCCCGTAGATGTCGTCCACTTTCCTGCGCACCACACCCGAGGCGTTCTTGATGATATGTACGAACGCACCGCTCTCGCCGTGCAGGTCGCTCACGATATGCTCCGTGCCTTTCGGCAGCGAGATGATGGCTTTCAGGTTGATTAGCTCGGTGATAACCGCCTTGCGCGTAGGAAACTTCTCGCTCAGCAGGCGCAGATAACGCTCATCATTTTTCAGGTCTTCCAAACTCATAATGCAGCAATTTTCCGCAAAGATAATACATTTTCTCTAACTATGCAAATTTTATGGTAAAAATCTGCTCCTTGCTGCGCAACGATCGCTTTCTATCTTCAAGCCGACCTGCTCGAGTAGATTACGGCAAAAGGACGGCAAAAGGACGGCAAAAGGACGGCAAAAAGATGGAAGAAAACCAAACGAAAAAAGAGGGTGTGTCAAGCTATTTTGACACACCCTCTTCTTCTTTGCGCTCCCTCAAGGACTTGAACCTTGGACCCCCTGATTAACAGTCAGATGCTCTAACCGACTGAGCTAAGGAAGCGTACTCTTTTCTCAAAAGCGAGTGCAAAGGTACTGCTTTTTTTTGATATGACCAAATTTTTTCGCAAAAAAATTGAAGAAAACAGCAAAAAAGTGCATTTGTCCGTTAGAAAAGCAGTAATTTTCCCGCGAAGAATGTTTTTTTTTGCGTATGTCGTAAATTTTCCGTACCTTTGTAGCGGCAAACAAAAACACTACTTTATGAAGAAAGTACTCGGTTTAGGAAATGCACTGACGGATATGCTTTTGCAAGTGTCTGAGGGCGACTTGCGGGAGTTGGGCTATCCGAAAGGGAGCATGAACCTAATCAGCAAGCAGGAGGCTGCCGCTATTCAGCAACGATTTGCATCGGTTAGAAAACGGCTCGTAGCCGGAGGAAGCGCATGTAATGCCATCAGCACAATTGCATCCTTGGGCGGAAAAGCTGCATTCATCGGTAAGATAGGAAATGACGAAGTAGGTGATTTCTACCGTGAAGACATGCTGAAAAATAATGTCAAGCCTATGTTACTTACATCGCAGCAAGAGATGTCCGGATGCAGCATAGTTTTTATCACTCCGGACGGAGAACGCACCTTTGCTACCTATCTTGGGGCTGCGGCGGAGATGCAACCCGATGATATTCAGAAAGAAGCGTTTATCGGATACGATATTTTCCATATTGAAGGGTATCTGGTGCAGAACCATGACCTGATTGCAAAAGCCATACGCATGGCGAAGGAGTCTGGATGCACCGTCTCGCTCGATTTGGCAAGTTACAATGTCGTGAATGAAAACCACCTCTTCCTCAAAGAACTGATACGACAATACGTCGATATCGTCTTTGCCAACGAGGATGAGTCCTTTGCATATACCCACCTCAACCCCGAGGAGTCTGCTGCGAAGATTGCCGAGCAATGCGACATCGCTATCGTCAAAGTCGGCAAGCGTGGCTCCTACGTACAGCAGGGCTCTCAGCGTTACCACATTGGTGCTATCACTACCAACTGCACCGACTCCACTGGTGCCGGAGACCTATACGCAGGAGGCTTCCTACACGCACTGAGCGACGGATTTGACCTGCGCAAATGCGGAGAAATAGGTACCATCGCCGCAGGGCGCGTAGTAGAGATTATCGGCACCAAACTATCAGAAGAAACATGGGAGGAGATCCGCCGTATATGCGCCTTATATAGAGGATTCTGCTCCCGAACTTGAAACTTGAAACTTGATACTCCCAACCCCTATGCCTCGTAAACCAATAAGAAAAGACTCGGATATGCCGACGCGCTTCGGTACACGCATCAACC
>CAMFEN010000309.1 GCA_945949375.1 uncultured Bacteroidales bacterium
CTCCAAGAGCGTTACCACCCCGAAATCAACAAACAGGCGTCCGATGGCGCTGGTGATAACGCAGATACCCATAAGGTAAAAGACCGTGTTGAGCAGGAGGTCGTGCGCCGTGTTCATAATGGTGTTGAGGGCGTTAGCGAGCCCCATCACCCATGCCAGATAGGTAAACAAGCCGATAACGGCGAGCAGGCAAAGGATGGGGGAGAGTGTTTTGCGGAGTTTTTGGCTGAGCGGTGAGCGCTTTGTGTTTTGTTTCATGGTATGGTGTAGTTAGGATGGTGAACGGCGGAAAGTGAGGGGAATCACTGCTTGAAGTCTCGGCACTGTCGGCTGAATAGTACGGGAATAGTACGGGAATAGCACGGGAATAGTACGGGAAGGTCTCGAGAAAGTCCGTTGGTTATTCCTCGTATTTACCGTTTACTTTGGTGGGTTCGAGGTGTATGTTGATGTGCGTCTGGTCGCCGAAGCGTTGTTTGAGTTGCTGCTCGATGGCAGAGGCGTGCCGGTGGGCGATGGTGAGGGGCGTGTTGCCGGGCATACGCAGGTGCATCTCTATCGCAACGCGGTTGCCGAGGCGGCGCGTGCAGAGGTGGTGCAACTCGCTGAGTTCTTTGTCCGCAGCGACGATGGCGCGAATCTCATTCTCGTTCTCCTCGGGCAGGCTCTGCTCTAAGAACTCGCCGAGGGCGCCGTAGGTGAGCCGCAGGGCGGTGAGCATGATGAACACCGACACAACGAGCGCCGCGATGGGGTCGAGGATAGTCCATTTCTGCCCCAAAAGGATGGCACCTCCGATACCTAATCCCGTGCCTATGGACGAGAGGGCATCGGAGCGATGGTGCCACGCATTGGCTCGGAGAGCTTCGGAATCCACCTGCTTGGCGACCCGTATGGTGAGCCAATAGGTCAGTTCCTTGAGCGCGATACTGGCAATGGCAGCCCAGAAAGCAATCCACCCGGGTTGCGCCAGCGTCTCGCCATTGCACACTTGGATGATTTTCTCCACGCCATCCACAGCGATACCGATGCCTACTGCCAAAAGTGCTATGCCAATGCACAGCGTCGCCAAGGTCTCGTACTTGCCATAGCCGTACGAGTGCTTGCGGTCGGCGGGACGATTGCTGATTTTCACAAAGACCAACACCACGATGTCTGTCAGGAAGTCGGACAGCGAGTGCACTGCGTCTGCTAACATGGCTGCCGAACCGCCTAATATACCGGCTAAGAACTTGAACGCTAACAAAAGCGTATTAACAATGGTACCGAATACTGTGATTCGGGTAATGCGTTGAACTCGGGTTGGCATGAGGTAATTATGAATTAAGAATTAAGAATTATGAGAGCGTTGCGGGGGTCTGCAAATTCTGAGTAATCGGAGTAGTCTGATTATTCAGAGTGGTTATTGTTGTTTTTGAGGATGTCTTTCACTACTTCTGCGGCGAGGCGGAAGCCGAAGGTGCCGACCACTGGGGCGAGGGTGCCGCTGTCGGCGGAGATTTCCGGCGAGAAGGCGCAGAGGAACTTCTTTGCAGGCAGCATCTCGGCTTTCTTCATGCGTGTGCGCAGTGCCCTCGCGAGGGGGCATCCGTGCACCTTCCAGAACTCCGCGACCTCTATGCGTGCAGGGTCGTACTTGCGCGCGGCACCCATGGACGAGAAGAGGGTGGCGGTGGATAGAGTGGCGCGGTGGATGAGCAACATCTTGCAGTCGAGCGAGTCGATGGCATCGAGTATGTAGTCGTATTGGTTGAAGTCGAAGCGGTCGGCAGTGTCGGCATCGTAACGCATGGGGAGGGCGGTGATGTCCGCCTGCGGGTTGATAGAGAGCAGGCGCGTGCGCATCTGCTCCACCTTGGTTTCACCGATATTCGCTGCTGTGGCTACTACCTGACGGTTGAGGTTGCTGGGGGCGATAGTGTCGAAATCGACTATTGTCAGGTGCTGCACGCCTGTGCGCACCAAGGCTTCTGCACACCAACCGCCCACGCCGCCCACGCCAAACAAGATGACGCGCGCAGACTGCAAACGGGCAAACGCCGTTTCGGATATGGCTTGGATAGTTCGGGAAAACATGGTTCTTTGGATTATTTGACCGCTTCGCTGTCCGACCACTTCGCTGTCCGACCACTTCGCTGTCCGACCGCTACGCTATCCGACTGATTAAGTTAGGTATATCAGTCTGACAGCGCGAAGCGCGGTCTAACAGCCGAAGGCGGTCTTTCAGTTTTTATACGGTCTTACAGCGCGTAGCGCGGTCTTTGTTTATCACTGCTTGTGCGACATTGATGCCGTCAAGGGCGGAGGAGGTGATGCCTCCGGCGTAGCCTGCGCCCTCACCGGCGGGGTAGATATTTACGTTAATTTGTAAATTTGTAAATTTGCAAGTTTGAAAATTGCCTTGCGGAATAAAATTTGACAAGGTGTCCATTTGTAACTTGCCCTGCGGTTCCTTCTCCCAATACGCCTGCAAGGTATCTGGGTCGCGGGGGATACGGACGGCACTACTAC
>CAMFEN010000310.1 GCA_945949375.1 uncultured Bacteroidales bacterium
GTGGAAGCCGAAGTTGTGGGCGAGGGTGATGTAGAAAGCCTGCTCCCAACTGCCGTGTGTGATGTCAAGTAGGCGCATGATAGACTGCCGTTTGCATTCCAGCCGCTTGCGCAGTAGCACCCGCCGCCAGCCCTCCGTGAGCAGGTCGGGGTCGGAGAGCAACTGCCTACCACACTCAATCATGCCCTCGGCGGAGTCCATGTGTTGCGCCGCACTTATCAGACTGCTCAGGTAGTCGCGGTCTTCGGTGTATTGCAGTTCGCACTGCGGCAGTGCCTCGCCCTGCGAGTTGTAGATTTTCTTGTCCGCCTTGCGCACTACGTGGAGGATGATGCGGTCGTAGGCGGGGTTGAGATGGTGCTTGTGGGTGAACCAGTCGGAGGAGGTGAGGTGTATCTCAACGTTGCCGTACCACTCCTGTTCGCCGATGCGCAGGTGCACGTTGGCGAAGTCGGGTCCGGCATCGATGTTGTGTTGCCCCACGGAGAGTATCTCCACAGGTCTGCCGTCGGTGGTCGTCTGCGGAAAGCCCGCCCACAGACAATGCTGCCAAATATAGTGCAAAAGGATTTCAGGCATGATGTTTCTTATTCTCCATAGAAATTCTAGTTTTTCTAGAAGTTCTAGTTTTTCTAGAAGTTCTAGTTTTTCTAGAAATTATAGTTTTTATAGTTATCTTATTTCATCTCTTCCTAATTCCCTTTTTAGCCTTTCAATCTCTGCTTTGAGTCGGATGTTCTCGGCTTCAAGGGCGATGAGACGGGCATCTTGCTCTTGACGATAGCCCGTGCGGGCGGCGTACATCCGCTCTTTGATCCCTCCTTCTTGCACAAACTGCGTCTCCAGTCCTTCAATATAGGTGCTCATCATCTTATCCGTCATTCGGCATAGGGTGTAGCCTATGTTTGCCATCTCCTCATCCGTCCACCGCTCAAAGAAAGGCTGATAATCATCCATTGCGTTGTGGCAACGACAAAAAGTGAGCATACCATCATAACGCGGATGCCCTGTTTGCCATATTGTCCCGAAGCGGGTATGCAAGTAGTCTTTGAAATCTTCTTGCAACTCTTGTATGCTTGCCCTCGCCACATTCAGCAGTTTCAACTGCATCTCGGTAGATGTAACACCGTCTGCCGAGCCCTCCACGATGTTCTGCTTTCCCGACCGAGCCGCTTGCACCATTTGGTCAACCGTCCGGTCTCCGTGGGCAGGCAGGAAACGCTTGCAAAAAACAAAGGTCATATGGTAAAGCACCTCTGATTTTTGGTAGAAATAGAGTTCTTTCCACACTACCTGCTTGCGCAAGACTTTCGGGATAGGCTTGTTGGGAGAAAAAGAAGAAGACATGAGTTGTTCATTTTTATTGTTTATGCTATTACCCTAATCACTATAATCTATATTTCTTTTTCAGCCTGCAAAGGTACGCACTTTTTCTGACTTTTGCAAGGAAAATTACTCAAATTTCGTTGAAAATCAGCCAACTCTTGCTCATATCGGAAAAAAGTGTTACCTTTGCGAGCAGATTTCCGAAGGATTTAACCTTTATCCAAACAACGTATATGCATCGTATCTCACACATATTTCTTTATTGCTTGGTGGCGGTCTGCATGGCGGGTTGCCACTCGCAGAAGCAAGATGCCAAGCGGCTGCAAGAGACCTTGTTAGAACAAGAGAGTAGGGCAGAGGAGCAGGCGGCGGAGTTGGCACGCTACTTGACCGGCGAGCCCGACATCGACTCACTGCAGGCACTGATACAGGAGGAAAATAGCCTGATGTACTATATCTTCGACTCGCGCCGTATAGTCTATTGGTCAGACAACTGGATAACTTCCGACGAGGTACTGCTCCAGCATTACGACCAATGGGATTACTACCGTTTCCACAACGCCCACGCCGTAGGACGCTGGACTAGAGCAGGTATATACAACGTGCTGATTCTCATACCGATAAAGTACGCCTACAATGTGGACAGTCCGCAGTTCCGCAACCCCTATCGCAAGCCATTCGACTGCTCCAACAAGTGGGACATCGTTCGCCGTCGGACGGACGATGGCATACCAATTCACTCCAACGACGGGCGTTTCCTATTCAGCCTCGTCCCCGTGCGAGAGATGGTAGAGGAAGACGACCCTGAGAACAATGTCGCCGGGCAGTCTTTCTCGTTTCAAGACCTTTTTGAAGACGAAGATGATATGTCCGTTATGCGTGCAAACGCCATGCGCGTGCGCGCGTACTATTTAATATGTGTACTGCTTATTATCCTCATTCTGATATGGGGAATCGTAGGTTTGGTACGCCATCACGGATTCGCCAACATGCGCCTGCGTACGCGCTTTATGTACGTGATTATGACCTGCGTCTTGGCGTGCTTCATCTATGTGTTTGCGCTTTCGGTGCGCTACCTGCGAACCAACTATGAGCAACGGCAGCAGGAGGAGTTGCAGACCAAGTGCCACTTCATTCAAGTGTATCTTCAGAACCTCTACTACTGGGACAGATCGGAAGAGCG
>CAMFEN010000311.1 GCA_945949375.1 uncultured Bacteroidales bacterium
CACTGATACTGAAACTGTTAAAGAGCAGCAACAATGCACCTATCAAGAAGGGTGCGGGCACATGGGATTTGATGATGAAGAATATCTACTCGCTGGGTGCGAGCAGCATTTCGCAAGAGAAGTTCGAACTCTATATCCAATACCGCAACGACTCGGTGGGGACGGAGATGCAGTACCTGACGGAGGGCGCGATAAAAGGCAAGCAGTTGCTACGCGTGATGAACCTTGACCGCTTGGACAGCAAGAACAACCCCTACCCCGATGGGAAGTTCGACTTTGTGGAGGGACTGACGGTATATGCGAGCAACGGGCGCGTTATCTTCCCTGTATTGGAGCCCTTCGGCAGCCACCTCAAGCAGGCGATAGGCGACCCTGCGATAGCAGAGAAATATATCTTTCAGGAGTTGTACGACTCCACGCTGGTGGTGGCGCAAGAGATGACGGAGAAGAACAAGTTCTACCTGACGGGAAAATACAAAGGCACCAGCGGGAGCGAGATACGGCTCAACGCGATGAATATCCCGCGAGGGAGCGTAACGGTAACCGCCGGCGGCGCGACGCTGATAGAGAACGTGGACTACACGGTGGACTACATGATGGGAACGGTAACCATCCTCAACCAGTCTATCTTGGAGTCGGGGACGAACGTGGATGTGAAGTTGGAGAATCAGTCCACCTTCTCGCTGCAACGGAAGTCGCTCTTCGGGGCGCATCTGGAGTATGAGTTCACGCCTGAGCTGGTGATAGGCGGAACGATTATGCACCTGCGGGAGCGTCCGCTGACCACGAAGGTGAACACCGGCAGCGAACCGTTGGCGAACACCATCTGGGGTGTGAACGGCAGTTGGAAGACCGATATGCAATGGCTGACGAACGCCATTGACAAGATTCCTTGGATAAGCGCGACCGCCCCTTCTTCCTTCCAAATCAACGCAGAGTTTGCGCACCTGATACCCGGGCATACAAAAGATGTAGGCTCGGTGGGAACGGCATATATCGATGATTTTGAGGCTACTACGACGAACATTGATGTGCATTATCCATCGTATTGGTTCTTGGCTTCGACCCCTGCGGTGTACGAGGAATCAAAACTGTCGAACAACGCGGAGTACGGCAAGAACCGTGCGTTGCTGGCGTGGTACACGGTGGATCCCATCTTTGGCTACCCGCAGACGAACACCCCCGCGCATATCAAGAACGATGTGGCGGTGATGTCCGACCATAGGACGCGTATCGTCTATGAGACGGAGATTTACCCGAGCAAAGAGCAAGTGGCGAACGCCGACTCGAAATTGAGCGTGCTGAACCTGAGTTACTACCCCGAGGAGCGCGGTCCGTACAATATCGTAGCGAGCGAGATAGGCGCGGACGGCAAACTGACCAACCCGAAGCAACGCTGGGGCGGTATGATGCGCAAACTGGACAACACCGACTTCGAGAAATCGAACATCGAGTATATCGAGTTCTGGCTGATGGACCCCGCGCTGACCAACCCCGACGGCTACGAGGGCGAGATGTACATCAACCTCGGCGATATCTCGGAAGATATCTTGCGCGACGGCAAGAAATCGTTTGAGCACGGGTTGCCTATCTCCAACGAAGATGTGGGTCGCACGGACTCCACCATGTGGGGGCGCGTGCCGAAGACCACCTCTACGGTAACCGCTTTCTCCAACGAGACTGGGGCACGCAAGAAGCAGGACGTGGGTCTGAACGGACTGAGCACCGAGGACGAGTTCCGCTTCACCTTCAACGGCAAGCGTCCGTATCAAGACTATGTGGATGCCCTGCGCAACACGGTGAGCCAAGCCGTGCTGGCAGAGTGGATGGCAGACCCGTTCTCGCCGCTGAACGACCCTGCGGGCGATAACTTCCACTACTATCGCGGCACCGACTTCGATGAGCAGGAGATGCCCGTGCTGGCGCGCTACAAGCACTATAACGGCACCGAGGGCAACTCGCCCGCCACGGAGGACCAGACGGAGACCTACGGCACGGCGTCCACGCTGTCGCCTGACAT
Source organism: uncultured Bacteroidales bacterium (assembly GCA_945949375.1). GTDB lineage: Bacteria > Bacteroidota > Bacteroidia > Bacteroidales > Paludibacteraceae > Colicola. Next base: position 2,021 of record CAMFEN010000311.1, read on the forward strand.
AGAGGACATCAACAAAGACAACACGCTGAACGAGTACGAGAAGTACTTCCAATACAAGGTCATCCTGCGCCCAGACATGATGGAGGTGGGACGGCAGCATATCACCGAGAAGAAAGTGGCGAAAGTAACGCTGCGCAACGGTGAGACGCAGGAGGTAACGTGGTATCAGTTTAAGATACCTCTTCGCGGCGACAGCGCCACCGTGCAGACCGTGGGCTCGATACGCAACTTCAAGTCCATCCGCTTCATGCGCCTCTACCTGACCGGTTTCAGCCACGAGACCCACCTGCGTCTTGCTACGCTCGACCTGGTACGCGGCGAGTGGCGCAACTACAACAAAGACCTCTACCCGCTGGGGGCAGTGGTGAACACAGGCGCACAACTGGATGTGCAGGCGATAAACATTGAGGAGAACTCCAGCCGCACGCCGGTGAACTACGAGATCGGAAGGCACACGTCTGAACTCCAGTCACCCGTCCCGA